>NZ_CP007481.1:0-300000 GCF_000632985.1 Neorickettsia helminthoeca str. Oregon
GTGTCCCCATTTTAAAAAAAAAATATCAGTGTGGTTCATGAGACAAGCTGGTAGGTATTTGCCCGAATACATACAAATGTCTAGAAATCATACATTCTTTCAAATGTGTGACTCGCCTGAGATAGCAGCAGAAATAACAATGCAGCCTATAAAAAGGTTTGACTTCGATGCCGCAATAATCTTTTCAGATATTCTTGTTCTACCAAGAGCCCTTGGATGCAATATAGAAGTTAAAAAAGATATCGGACCCGTTATAGAAACCATAGATAAAGTCGAAAGTCTTAATTACGATGAATTCGCGAAAAAAATTTCTGGAACATTAGATGCAATCCGTATCACAAGAGGGCTACTTTCCAAGGAAAAGAAGCTAATAGGTTTTGCTGGAGGACCGTGGACAATAGCACTCTACATAATAGAGGGTAAATGGGATAAAACTTTTCTTAAAACGAAGAGTTTCATAAATAAGCGGTATTCCGACTTTAAAAACATAATAGATATATTGACGGATGCAACAATATCCTATCTTAAAAAGCAAATCGAATGTGGCGCGGATATAATACAAATATTTGAAAGTTTTGCTTCCGCTGCTTCTTTTACTGAATTCGAAGAATTCATCATTGAACCAACGAAGAAGATAGTCAGTTCTATAGATGTTCCTGTAATAGGCTTTCCAAAGGGTGCTGGGGCTTCGTATTTGAATTATGTCAGGGATACGTCTGTGGACATTATAAGTACGGATTATAGCCTCTCCCTTGACTGGATAGTGCAAAATCTACAACAGTATGCTACGATCCAGGGAAACCTTGATCCGTATCTCTTGGCTTTCAACAAGGATAAAGCACTTTACCAGACAGGGAAAATACTTGATTCACTTTCTGGTGAGGATTTTATATTTAATCTTGGGCATGGCATCTATAAGGAGACTCCAATAGCAAACATAGAGTCTGTGTTGGATAAAATAAGATCGAAAAACTGATTCTGCATTCTATACATTTGTGGTTCTGTTTGTTATTAATCTGGTGTATGTATTAATAAATGAAGTTTTTGACTAGTCTCGAAGAGAAAATCTTAGATATTAAAAAAAAAAAAATGCTGTAATACTATCTCATTATTACCAGGACAGTGAGATACAGGATTTAGCCGATTTCATTGGGGATTCACTTGATCTTTCAAGGGCTGCTGCAACCACGGATGCGGAAATAATAGTATTCTGTGGTGTGAAGTTTATGGGAGAGGTTGCAAAGATACTTAGTCCGTCTAAGAAGGTTCTCATGCCTGATCTGGACGCAGGGTGTTCACTTGAGAAATCTTGTAAGGTTGGTCCATTCAAGCATTTTATAAGCAAAGTTGATAATCCATTTGTTTTGACTTACATAAATTCCTCTGTTGAGGTGAAAGCTGTTTCGGATTCAATATGCACCTCTTCTAGTGCTGAAAAGATAATCAGGAATATTCCAGCTGATAAGACCATAGTATTTGGTCCAGACAGATATCTAGGTGATTATCTACAGAAAAAAAACAGGGAGAAGTATGGAAATCTGGAACGGGACTTGTATCGTCCATGAGAACTTCTCTGAAAAGCATGTAATATCACTAAAAATGAGTAACCCTGACGCAAAAGTTATCGCTCATCCTGAATGTAAAGATACACTTCTGAATTATGCTGACTTTATAGGGTCTACATCTCAACTTCTTTCTTATGTTAAATCATCTGGTTTTATGGAGTTCATAATACTTACTGAGCCAGGTATAATACACCAAATGAAGAAAGTATTACCCGGTGGTAGGTTTTATGAAGTCGGTGCAAGTGGTGGCGTCTGTGAAATGTGTAGTAAATGTCCTTACATGAGATTGAATACCATTGAAAAGTTATACAACTGTCTGAAGAAGGAAGAACCCTATATAACTATAGATCAGAGTATCGCACATGCTGCTCGCTCTTCAATTGACAAAATGTTTTCCTTGTTAGGATTAGAATAGTGTCATATTACTGTGATAGTACATCAGTAGATGTGGTAGTATGACTCATGTAATCATTTTATATTCAAGCCTAATGGACTGGACTAATACTTTTCTGTTAGGTCAGTACAGTATCCATGGTGATAGGTTTATTTGCTGCAAATAGATTTTCTTACCTTATTGATTATCTGAGATGGTAGTAATTGTGACAAGTCACCATTTAGTGTTGCAACTTGCTTTACTAGCGTCGATGAGAGAAATTGTGTTTCATTTGATGCTGGAAGAAATATCGTCATTATGTCTCCAGCAAGCTTGTGATTTAGCCAGCTTATTTGGAATTCGTATTCAAAGTCTGATACTGCTCTGAGGCCACGTATTATTATTCTACAGTTCTCGTTCCTCATGAAATTAACTAAAAGACCGTCAAAAATTTTTACTTCTATGTTTCCGGATATTTCACTGATTGACTCAGTGACAAAGTCGAGCCTTTCTATACTCGAAAACGTTGGATTCTTTGAACTTTTTTCTGCTATTCCTATGATCAGCTTATCCACTATTAGCAGTGCCCTCTTAATTATGTCTAGGTGTCCCAAAGTTACTGGATCAAAGGTTCCAGCATATACGCCAATTCTCATAATAAATTATCCGACTAGCTCAATAACCAAAATTTTTAATTCATTTTGAAAATCTTCCTTTATTAAATTTCCATTCATTATCACAGTTCTTTTTGTCGAAGGTTGCATTCCTATCACGAAGTTCTCAAATAGAGCAGATTTTCCACCTATTTTTATATTCGCCTTATCCGAAATTATTTTTTTTCCTTGTAGATCATACACTTTGTATTTTATTTCCGCTCTATCACCACACATCTTTGCTTTTTTGTTAGTTATTCTTCCATCTAATATGATAGGTTCTGATTCTTGTATTGAGATATCGCTATTTTCAATATCTACTATCTCCATTTTGAAGGATGTGAAATCACTAATATCACTATTCGGGAACATCTCTCTTGCTATATAGTTAGAGACTCCTATAGTTGCTTCCTCAGTTTTTTTCATTCCTATTGGAGCTATATTAAATACAGGAATGTTGTGCATTCCGACCTGATATTCAAGTTGTTGTATTACACCTATTTTATCCCCAAAAGCATTGATCTTAATTTTATCACCACATTTTATAGGAGTACCTTCTCCAGGCTTTATTACTGAATGGTAAATGAAGTTATCATAAAACAATCTATTCCTTATTCCGTCAAATAAACCATAATTGTCTAATCTAGAATCTATGTAGAGTTCAAGTATTGGCTTAAATATGTAATATCCAATAGAGATCAATATGTTATTCCCGCTGTGTACCTGTAAATTATACTTATTTTCTGGGTCTGAGTCCCTTACGTAAATTGCGAGAAACAACGATGAGAAGAATAACAAAAGCAGTAATATTATTACCTTCAGAAATTTTGACATTTTATATGGAGCGCTTATAACCAACTTAAGCATAGTATAATGTTCCACGTGGAACAATTATAAAAAGCTGTTCGTAATTTATGGAATTTTTTTCCTAAAATTTAGTTATACTGATACTACCCGAGGTGCTATGATTTTTTATCGAGTGATATGCAGATGTTAGATGAAATCGTTAATCTTAATACTGATGAAATAGATGCAAATGAAAATCAACCTAGGAGGAGTTTTGATGAAGCATCACTATTGGAATTATCAGAATCAATAAAAAAGAATGGAATAGTACAACCGATCGTTGTTAGAAGAAAAGGAAATAGATATCAGCTAGTTGTTGGGGAAAGACGACTCAGAGCTGCAAAGAAATTGGGTTTAAAAGTCATACCCGGAATTATAAAAGAATTTACAGATCAATCATCGCTGGAAATTGCTATCATAGAGAACGTACAAAGAGAAGATTTAAATTCGATAGACGAGGCGATTGCATACAATAGACTCATAGAGGAGTTTAAATATACTCATGAGGAAGTTGCAAGTATTGTAGGAAGGAGTCGTAGCTATATTACGAACCATGTAAGGATATTATCGCTTCCTGATAATGTAAAAATACTTTTAAGAGATAAGAAGATTTCTCTTGGCCACGCGAAATTATTAATAAGTGTGGAGAATAATGAGTACATAGCTGACGAGGTAGTAAGACTTTCTTTAAACGTCAGGCAGACCGAGGATTTAATAAGGAAGATTATTAATAAGAAACAAAGTTGTTCTGATATAAAGAAGAGCAGCGAACTGTTGATGTTGGAGAGAAAAGTCTCTGAGAGGTTAGGGATGAGAGTAGTAATAACCGATACTAATGGGAAGTATGGTAGTGTTAAAGTGACTTTTAAGAATCTTGATGAATTACGGAACGTATTAGAGAGACTGAGTCAGTAAATATTTTTATGAATGCTAGGATATATGATATTATATATTATATGTGATATTAAAAAAATGTAACTTATGCAACAGAATAGAAGTCGGTTTGGGAGAGTTTTGGACAGTGTTGGATCCTTTTTTAGAATTAGAGTCGGGGAGTCAATGAGGAACTTGTCCAATACTATTCTCAGAGAGAAACCAAAGGGGAAAGTATCTCTAGGTTTCTACTATGCTCTATTCAAGAGTTTGTTTTCCACGGACTTGGCGAAGAGATTAGAGAAAGCCGAATATTTTACTCTATCCTCTAGGAGGAATTTTTATAACAAGGACAGGGTTATGAAGATTCCTCATTTTCTTGCTGAGTTCAAGGATGAGGAAGTAGTAAAAACGAATAGAGATACTCTAACAATTAATGTAAGAGGAAGACCGTATACTCTTGAGCCGATAGCTATAAATGATGAGCAGAGCGTATCAGGAAAGAGATTGTATGAGATAAAGGGACTAACTGATGGATTGATAACTACGCGAAGAAAGGAACTATCTGCATACTGTATATGGGTGGATGCAGATAATAAGATTTCTGATCCGCCATACAATACTCCAGGTAACCTGAAGATGTTATTTCATGGCTCCGTCAAAGCATTTAGTCCGGTTGTCAGGGGCAAAAGAGATAGAAGTATAAATATTGTTGCCACTCTAATAGCGTTTCCTGTTCATGTTGGTACGTTAGTTACGAAAGGAGCTGTCTACGCTGCTATAGAATTATTAAAGGTAGCTGTACGCCTTACAACTCATGTTGTTATACCAGTCTTATTTATTGTAATATCCTCCATTGCCTTGACTGTTGGTCTTTTTACGATGCCTTTTCTCAGCAAGCAGGGAAGAAAAGATTATCTTTCTCATTATCCCACTGTCCTGAAGACGGCAGGTGAAATGTTTTGTCTTGGTACTTTGGGTTATGTGAAAAAAAATCTGCTTGATTCAGAGAATATCTATTATAAATTGGAAAGTATAAAGAATGGGGCTCTCGAAGTAAGTGACGATGAATTAAAAATACTTAATTCAAAAAAAACAGCACTATCAGTACTTAATAAAATATCAATAGTATTGGAGTTCCCGATCGTTGTACTCAGGGGTGTGACAAATTTTTCGTGTTCATTACTGAGGGCGGTAGCAAGTTCCGCGATTGGGGTACTTACCCTAAATCCCGATTATTTTAAGGCTTCTAAATTTTTAGTAAAACAGCCTTTCCAGGAAATAAAGGATGATGTTTCAGCAACTTTAAATGGAAAGGGGGTATCTAGTCCTACTAAAATGGAACAGGTGATAGGTTTTGACGAAACTGCCTTTAATGAAGCTATCAAAAAAATGGATGAAACAAGCTCTAGTATGGACCTCGATGGAGTTGCATTACTCGGGATGAGCTTGAGATCAACTGGCTTCTCCGAAGCGGGCGAAGATAGTGGGACACCACCTTTTGTTCCTAGAAGCTGCATAACAGCGATGCGAGGTCAAGCTATATAAATAGTCCTGTAATGTTGTGGTCCTCCATGAAATGGCTACTACTACACAAAATTGACTTAGTAGTGAAGTTCTGTATTTCTGCATTCAAAGGTCGATGGATCCTATGCTAGATCAAATCCTTCTCGTTGTGAGGTAGACGTATCTTCACAATAGTTCCACTTCCCTCCTTACTGTTTATCTCGAACACTCCCCCCATTAGTTCGACTAACTTCTTACTGAGCGGGAGTCCTATACCTGTGCCATCATATTTTCTCGATAGTTCAGTATTTGATTGTCCAAATACTGATAATGCCTTTGCTATATCCTTTTCTGGGATTCCCACACCGTTATCAGATATTTCGATTTCAATTTCGGATGGTAATTTACGTATGGAAATGTTTATATCTCCATTCTCATCAGTGAATTTCACTGCATTCGAAAGTATATTAAGTATCACCTGTTTGACCCGTTTGTGATCGCTTTTTATCAGAATTTTATTTGAGAAAAAGTTCTTCGATACCTTTATATTTTTCCTCTTGGTAGTCGTCATCCTGATACAAGTCTCCATGAGACGTGTTAAGTCAAATAGACTCGGCTTTATCTTCAGACTGTTCAATTCTGACTTCGAAAAATCCAGTATATCATTGATTAGATTAAGAAGGTGATTCCCAGAATAGTATATATCATTTGCATAATCTTTATGCTCTTTACTTGCTGTATCCGCTGTACGTATCAGATCTGAAAATCCTATTATCGCGTTTAATGGTGTTTTTAATTCGTGACTCACGTTCGCCAAAAACTGTGATTTTTGCAGACTGATCTCTTCTATATTTTCCTTAGCTTTTTTTAGCTTTGTATTTATGGAAAATTGTTCATTTAAGACTCTTGAGCCTTTTATTATCTTCCTGACACTCCAAGCGAAAATAGCGATGCAAACTAGAATGACGACTAGTGTAAAACTGATCCATAGAAAGCGAATAGGTCCTACTATATTATTCGCATTGTAAGTGATCTCCATAATAGATGGAGTTTCCTCATCTGCATCTAGGGAAACAGTAGCTATGATATTTCCTTTGTTATCGCTTGATAGGAGTGAGATATTTTCTTTGAAGTCATAATTCGACGGGTGATGGACATGTTCGAAATATTTATTCAAACTGAATATTTTCATTTCTCCCTTGTATAATACTTCCACTTGTACAACATCCAATGTTTCGAAGAAGAGTTTTGCTTCATTTTGGAGATGTATAAATTGTGGTTTTCCCTCTATTTTTATTGGATCGGAATCATACATTTCCAACATGAATGAGTACTTCTCCCAGATCAAGTGATTAAAAACATTGCGAATATTTATGGCATTTTTCCCCACAGTATTTGCCAATACCACTTCTTCAGTTTTTACGTACCCTATAAATGATGTTATTAATATTAGCGCTACAATGAGTATAAATGATGTTACGTAATTCGACATTGGAGACCAGCTAGCATTATGCAATAATAATCAATGAGATAGTTAAAGTATATAATTTTTGTTCAAATCATACAGATGTACGATTATGTAGTGATCGGTGGCGGTGTAGAGTCATTTCTTTTCAGTTTTTTTGTTTTATCTAGATTTGGTGGTTCTAAGATAGCATTCGTAACAAAAAGTACAGCTGACATATCAGATTTTTCATCTGTTTCAAAAGTAGGTTTTAGGCATGTTAGTAAGTTCGAGTACACGAATTTTTTATCAGGATCCTATCTTAGACTTCTAAAAAGAAGGATATCTTTAGGCGGTTGGAGAAGTACAACCAGAACCCTCAGAAAGTATGAGAAGAATTGGTTAAAAAAGAGATTTCAAGCAAAGCTTTCGGATAGGTTTATTGGGGATATAGATCGCAGATTGGGAATTTTAGCTCATGAAAGTGGAGTTTCATGGGATGAGTTTTTACAGAACCATGCAGAATTTGGATTGGATGTTGACTTGAAAAGGAAAGTATATCGATTTTCAAATTGTCCGGAGGAGGCTGAAGAGAAGAATGATTTAAGTCCTATTGAGATAGATGGCGTAGAGAAAGATAGCCCATTTCTTAGAGGTGCTATATATGATGATAGATCTTTTAGTTTTAATTCTTTAAAATTTTGCAGAAAAATCTTGAATTTTTTACGCTCTAATGGTGTCGATTTTTTCTGTAATACGGAGATTTCGAAATTAAATTTCACTTTAGAAAGAAAGTTAAAAAGTGTTGTATCTTCCAGTGGGAAAGTATTTACTGGACGGAATTATTTTATTGCCATAGGTGCGAATTCCTTCGGTTTGAATGATTTTTTTGGGCTTAAATATTTGACTCAACCTATCCTAGGATTATGGTTTCTTATCGATGGGGTCAGAGCAGAAAATCCATTCAAGTATCATCATTACGTTAATTCGAATCTAGCTTTTTGCCAGAGTTATACACCCATATCTTCAATTTCTGATGGGTTTGGATATTCGACAGGAGATAATGCTCTAGTTGTAGGAACAGGCTGCGCATGGACGAGATCTCTGTATGGAAAAAGTTGTTCTGGAAACGCTTTCGTTCAGATGAACGAGAAACTACTTAGGAAGCTGTTTCCTGGGAAAAAAATAGTGCAGATACATGGTAATTGTATCAGAAATTTTTCATATAACGGGCTACCTATAGTATTCTCTGGGGATAGCCTGAACGGAAAATATTTTTTGATTTCAGGTACTGGGACTTTCACAACTGCCGCTTCAGTTAGAAACGTCGAAAGGGCAATAGAATTCTTCAATAGTTAGAGACTTCCTAGTAGAATGATAAGTCATTACTTCCAACCATTTTCGTCTGCTATGAGTATTGCGACTGACATATAAGGAGCTATTTTAGAGAGATCTGTAGAATCAAGCTTGTAGGCTCCCCAACTCTTCAGTATCTCGGAATTTTCCACAGAAGCTAAAATAGGATACTCATGGTTTTCTGTAGCATACATCTCTTGTGCTTTTCTACTAACCATGAATTGGAGAAATTTTATTGCGTTTTCCTTGTTTTTTGCATATCTAGTCACTCCAGCACCGCTTATATTGACCATCGCTCCCCTGTTATCCTGATTCGGAAAAATGACCCCTATCTTTTCTGCGACTTTCTTGTATACATTCTTGTCTGACGCAAGGATCCTGGCCACATAATAGCTGTTAACGACAGCCAGGTCTCCCTCGCCGGAAGCAACTCCCTTAATTTGATCTATATCCCCACCATAAGGAGGCCTGGCCATATTTCTAACCACTCCCTTTATCCAGCTTTCAGTTTTCTCCAGGCCGTTCGCAAATATCATGGATGCTATAAGAGACTGGTTATACGGAGAATTGGAAGATCTGAGCAATAATCTGTCTTTCCATTTTGGATTAGATAGATCCTCATAATCCTTGATCTCGGAGGGATTAACTCTATCTTTTGAGTAGACTATCAGTCTTGTGCGACGTGTAAGACCAAACCAATAACAATTCCTCAGATTTGAAGGGATTGCTGATTCAAGTACAGCAGAAGAAATACACTGCAGTAGATTCTCACGTTCCGCGAAAGCCAAGTTGACGACATCCGCTGCTATGAAAACATCCGCAGAAGTGTTCTTGCCCTCACTCTTCATGCGCGAAATCAGTTTTATTGCATCATCAGTGATGTAATTCACCTTTATACCTGTCTCCTCAGTGAAAGCAGCAAAAACGTCTCTGACCATCTGCTCCTTCCTTGAAGAGTAGACATTGACAACATTGGACTCTGAAGAGGAATCTTTATCCTGGTCAGCGTCTTGTCTTTGATAAAACAAGAAACATAGAAGCAACAGAGCTATCGGTACCAGATAGTACAGCTTATTAGACATTATGAGGGAATTTTATCACAGCACCAGCAATTCATGATTGTACACAACGTTTCTTCTAATATGCAATATGCAGAAAGTTTATCTTTCCATTTTCTTTGCCTGTTCCTGGATGTTTTTCCGATTATATTTAGGGCCTTAATAGTCGATAGAGATTCATCCTGCATAAGAATCGGTTTTCCTGTTGTATCACTCAGTTTAGCTGAAAATTTATCTATAAAGGATAACCAGCCGTTGTTTCTTGTATGAGAGAAAGGTGTACCAACTACTATCCCTGAATAATCTTGCTTGATTTTTTGTATATACCAAGCGTCACAACTCCTACCTCTTGAATCAAACTGAAAATAGTCCTGGACATATTTCAGTTGAGGATCGCTCACTGCTACTCCTATACTTTTTCTCCCCAGGTCAACAGCTATTATTCCCTTACCTTTTTCGATTGCAGCCAGGAACTCCAGTAAATTGAACGTTATCATCTGCGGACACGAAAACCCGGATAACCTAAGTCATATGATATCCACACTAAGGATATTACTTCACACTCTGAGATTTCAAGTGCTGAAAATAGCTAGAGGAATAACGTTGGATTTCTTTTGTGGGACGAACCAATAATTGCTTCCTGTAAGGATCCTTTAAAATGTATCTATAAACTTCTATTTATTTTTACTGAGGGATGCTAAAAAGCATCTTAAAAAAAAGCACGAAGGGACAGAGCCCCATGTCTAGAGAATGTACTCAACAGCATTACATGTAGGGGAGGTGCTTGCAACGAAATCTGGAGCGGGCGAGATTACAGCGCATTCGCTGAAAAAGCGTATATAAAGAACGTGATTGCCTCGTGAGCAATCAGTATAGTAGCAGTGGCCGCCTCTTCTGTGCCAATACAGCTCTTCGAGTGTAGAGGGACGGAGAAGAAACTTCGCTTAATTTCGCACCCGCTCATTGATTTATTAAATGAGCCTAATCCAAATATGTCAAGAGTAACATTGATAAAGAATGCTGTTACGTACAAATTGATAAGTGGGAATTTATACTTCCTTAAGATAGGTGAAGAGGTTCCAAGAGAACTACATCTTTTACGGCCTGATAGAGTTACTGTAATTCCGGGGAATGAATGGGTTATGGGTATAGGATCGGGGATTATGAAAGAGAGTACTATATGAACAGATTCACAGGTGATTGTGATGTCCTACATATAAAAAACTTTCATCCCTACAACGATTGGTATGGGCTCTCACTAGTGGAAGCTGCTTCTTACAGTATGATCAGCATAACCAAGCTAGCCTCTGGAATCAGGCGATGCTCAAAAATAGCGCAAGACCAAGTGGTGCATTCGTTACTAAATCAAAAGAACCACTTCCTAAGGAGCAGTTCAGACATCTCAGCAGACAGATATGCGACTATACCGGAACAGAAAATACCAGAAGACCAATGCTCCTGGAAGATGGTATAGAATGTGGTATAGAATGGAAGGAAATGAGTGTATCACCAAGAGAAATGGATTTCCTTCAAAGTAAGTGCAACTCCGCCAGAGAAATTGCTTTAGCATTTGGTGTTCCGCCACAATTGTTAGGCATACCAGGGGATAATACTTACAGCAACTTGATAGAGGCCAGACTATCATTGTGGGAGGAGACCGTATTACCTATCCTCGACGAAATAGTAGATAGTCTTAATGTTTGGCCATCTCCGGTCTTTGGTGATAATTTGGAACTCGCATACGAAAAGGACGGCATAGAAGCATTATCCAAGAAACGTGGAAGACTCTGGGATTATATAGAAAATGCTTCATTCCTAACAGTCAACGAAAAGAGGCAGGTCTTTGGATATTCGACCATAGAAGATGAGGATGTGATCACAAGAAAAAGTAAGAGTATCAAAAAGAATAGAAATAAAAACGGATAGACTATGAGGTAATTACGATAAGTAGAACTTTTGATTAGTTGTACCTCCACGCATTTCACCTGGTTGTCTTGATTCCAGCACGCGTTCTACAAGCACGTCACTCAGGGAAACATGAATCGTTTTGAGTCCTTACTCTCTTCGGCGCCTGATTACGTAATCAGGTTTTTTATCTCCATCCGAATCTATACCAATGTATGAAGGTGTACTTATTATGTTTGTATCTGGATTATGTTTGTATCTGGAATTCCATCGTCTGTGATATCAACTCCAACTGTTATATGCAAGATCTCCGCTAATTTGCATAGCATCAGAATAATAAAAGCTATCCAGAATGACTTCTTCTTAAATATCAGAGCCGCTGCATAAATCTACTCATTATAACGTGGATGAAAAACAGCAAGTATAAGGTATAAAGGGGTTCTAAGGGCAACAATAAATGTTTCTGATATAATTGAGTAAATTTTTATCTCTTCAGTAGGGCATCTTTGTTTTCGTAGAAGTACAGACATGCAGATGCAAGACTGGTCAGGCCAGCTACCCAGATAAAGAACGTTGGTAGAAAATCTGGAATCCAATCTTTATGCAGAAGGTACAAGAGTATCGCTACTATTTGCGAAATAGTTTTCAATTTACCCAAGCTGTTCACTGGAAAAGTTTTATCATCTCGAGCTAAGTACTCTCTTAAACCAGAAACGAAAAATTCCCTGCAGACAATAATGATTGCAGGTATCAAGGTGGTTCCAGTGATATATTGCAGGTGCACTAACATCAGGATTGCAGTAGCAACAATCATCTTATCAGCTATTGGGTCGAATAGTTTCCCGAATTTTGATTGAGCTTCTAGCGTTCTTGCCAAATATCCATCGAAAAAGTCGGTGAGACTCGCGCTTGAAAATATCAGCACTGTCACCAGCCAAGAGAATTTGCTCTCGATATAGAAACTCAAGCAAAACAAAGGTATCAGAATTATCCTCAGGATCGTGAGCAGATTGGGTAAATCCTTCATTTGAATTCGTTATAAGATCCACGAGTATTGCACCAGCAACAAACCCTATCATCTAATTAATAGTCTTGGAAGGTTCATATGCTTAGGCAGTTTTCCTTTGGTTGATGCTGCAACACGTAATGGATGCTTGCGATGCCTAAATTCCGCGATTAGCATAAACTTATTTCTCAATTGAAATACGACCACTAATCGTGGTAGAAATACCATGTCAATATGTGGAATTCCAGTGGCTTTGATCATCTATTTACTAGCCTTTGTAGTAATTTTTTCCTCTATTAGGGCAGTTTCTTGTAGAAATGCAGTCCATTCAGTCCTGTATCTAGTGCTGACGTTCTTTACGGCTTCCATCGTGCTGTTGGCGTCTGGTGCAGAGGTAATCGCGTTTATGCTACTTATCGTATACGTAGGAGCGATAGCTATACTGTTCCTTTTCGTCGTTATGATGCTCAGAATTGATGAATTTGATCTATCTGTCAAATTCTCCGTAAGGAAATGCGTAGGTTGTGGAATTCTGGCATCAGCTTTTTGTTTTTGGTTAGTTGATTCGTATACGTTTCAGGGACTTGAGCGTCCTCACGTGAGCATCAAAGACGTAGGTCTAGTGCTATATACGGATTATGTATATCTTTTTCATTTGTCTGGGGTGTTGTTGCTTTTCGCGATGATTGCTGCAGTGATTATCACTCTTGCTAGGAAGAAAAATGTGAAACGTCAGGTGATCAGAGAACAGATCTCCAGATCATCCGAAGTACGACTTTTGGATGTACCATCAGGGAAAGGAGTGGATTACTGACATATTTATGCTGGAGTAAAGAATGTCCTATCCAGTGAAATTGCAGTATCGTGATTAGCTGACTCTAATTATGAGTGTGGTTTTCGTGGTAAGGTTGGGAAGTACCAAAGTACCCATAACTTTGCTAGAATGTCGGGATCTGTATGCGAAAGTCCTATGAATCTTGTGTTCGTGACATTTTTTATTGCTAGTTGTCTATTTTCAGTTGGTCTTTTCGGAGTCCTTCTCTCTACGAGGAATCTAATTAGCGTACTCGTATCGATAGAGGCGATACTGTTAGGTGCGGTGCTGAATTTTTGTGCTGTTGCGACTAGCGTACTTGAGGGTCATGTGGCTGCTATTCTGGTGATTACGGTCGCTGCAGCTGAAGCCGCGATAGCGTTGGCAATAGTCGTCGTATACTTTAAAAAGTCTGGTGCCATAGACGTAAGAAGTATGAGCCGACTAAAAGGCTAGAGCGCATTTTGTGCTGTTCTTCTACTACTTGGAAAAGGTGTGGATGCCTCAGGTTTTGTGGACTTTGAGTTTCGTGAGTTTACTTTAAAGTTGGAAAAACTATAATGGTTAGTGTGATTCGACCTGATTGGTCGCTCTCCGTTTTTGCACTAGTGGGGTCTTATACTTTTTGCTTTCGTGCTTAGTTCAATTTACGAGGTCAGGAAGTTCATCCATGTTTGAGTATCTAGTAGTTTTTCTGCCGCTCATATCATTTTTCTCCTGTTCGCTTCTGATAAAGTTCAGGGAGTCAATATGTCTCCAGCTTTGGAGTTCACTTCTTGTTGGGGTTGCTGCTATTCTTTCATGGAAGCTTTTTTACTCACTTGGGGATGGTGAGACCCTCTCGCTTCCCGTTTATACCTGGATTTCTGTGGGATTCTTGGAATCCAATTTCAGCTTGCACGTGGATCGATTCATTAGTCTGATGTTCGCAGTTGTGAACACCGTCTCCTTCGTTGTTCACTGCTATTCCATCGGGTATATGAAAAGTGATCCACATAAATCCAGATTTTTCGCGTATCTCTCGCTTTTCACTTTTGCGATGCTTGTCCTAGTGTCCGCTGGGGATTTTCTTCAGCTTTTCCTAGGCTGGGAAGGCGTCGGAGTTTGTTCCTATCTCTTAATAGGATTCTGGTTTAAGAAGGAATCAGCGAATTTAGCTTCCATGAAAGCTTTTATAGTCAACAGGATTGGAGATTTTTGTTTTTTAGTTGGTATATTCGCGGTATACAAGATTTTCGGAACTCTAGATTTTACTGATGTTACTTCCAGTATAGAGTTGCATCTGGATACGAAGATACTTGGTTTTGATGCTATTAGCTTCATATGTTTGATGCTCTTTATTGGATGTATGAGCAAGTCGGCACAACTTGGTCTACACACGTGGCTGCCTGACGCAATGGAAGGCCCTACACCTGTGTCAGCACTTATACATGCTGCTACCATGGTTACAGCTGGTGTTTTCTTGGTGGCGAAATTATCATTGCTATTCGAGAGTGCACCTCTGGTAAGGCAACTGATTATGTGGATAGGTATCGCTACGGCAATATTCGGGGGCGTGATTGCCCTATATCAGGATGATATTAAGAAGACAATTGCTTATTCTACTTGTAGTCAGCTCGGATATATGTTTGCGGCTTGTGGTGCTTCCGCGTATGTAGCTGCTGTTTTCCACCTAGCGACGCATGCCTTTTTTAAGGCTCTGCTGTTTTTGTGCGCTGGAAATGTTATCCATTCTGTTCATGGTGAGCAAAATATGCATAAGATGGGTGGTCTCAGGCGTAGAATGCCATCAACTTACTACATGATGCTCATAGGAAGCCTTGCTTTATGTGGCATTTTTCCGTTTGCAGGGTTTTATTCAAAAGACCTTATAATCTTGTCTTTATCATTTTCGGAGGTACCTTTTATACTTTCGATTCTTGCTGTACTTTGTACTTCTCTTTACTCTTGCAAGCTGCTCATACTAGTCTTCTCCGGGAAAGAGCGTTTTGATGTTAAGAAATTCCATTCCCCATCTATAAGTATGACACTACCTTTATCATTGTTGGTATTCTTTTCCGTGACCTCGGGCTATTTTGGTGCACCCTTCCTCCTTGAAGGAAATTTTTGGGCCAATACGGGATTGGTTTTCAAAGCCCCTATAGAGGTCCATGGATTCAAGCATTTTCTGCCAATAACTTTCGCTTTGGCTGGCTTGATTCTTTCTTATAGTTTCAGAGATGTCCTATTACAGGTAGGTTACCTTTCTCGGAATAGGTGGTTCTCTCTTTTTGGTCTGCTGTTGTTCCTGCTCCTATTTTTGAGTATCGATCTAGCGATAGTAGCCGGTGTGCTTCTGATAGGGGTGCTAGTTGTCGATCGTAAGAGTTTCATCTTTTCTAATCTGTGTAAGCTTCTACGCTCCAAGTTCTACTTCGATGAGATCTATCATTTCCTCTTTGTCAAAAGGATTGCGTGGCTAAGTAATTTCTTCTGGAGAGATATCGATATTGCCTGTATAGATTCCATACCAGGATTGTGTGCCAAGATCGTTGACAAGACTTCTTCTGTGACACTCAGCTGGCAGACCGGTCTCATATACCATCACGCTCTATTTTTTATACTCGGATTGCTGCTTTTCTTGTGGGTTATCTGAAAACCTTTTCATTGTACTCCTATAGGGTTCGCTTTTGTGAATCTGAGTATTGCTTTGCGCCAGAAAACTAGGCTCTTTTTTTGTAAATGAATATATCAATTATGAGATTTTATACCAATATGTATTATCATATCAAGTATATTCCTAAATTTATAAAATCTCGGAGAAATAAATGAAGCTTACCAATACTTGTTCCTTCGATGAGTTAAAAGAATCAGTTTTAGAGCAGAACACGGAGCTTTTCAGTGATCTTCTGGATAGTTCTGAGGTGACTGATATATTCAAAATGACCGATATTCAAGGTGAGACAATACTTCATATTGCTTGTGGCGCAGGTAATGTAAAGGCAGTCATCTCTGCCCTGGAGTATGATGCGGATCTGAATGCCAAGAATAAAGTCGATTCTGACACTCCACTTCATATTGCGGCAAGGAATGATAATTTGGTTATACTCATGCATTTACTGAATAGTGGCGCATCCGTTATCGAGAAGAATGCTAAAGGTAATACTCCCCTGCATGAAGCGGTTCTGTTCAATGCAAAAAGGAAAGTGTTGAATAAAATGGTTGAGTGCTGCATTACCACTAAGGGACGAGGAATTGCTTGTGATATGCTCAATAATGACGGGAAAACACCACTGGATCTTGCGCTTGAATCGCTGAACGTAGGAGCTATTGAAGCATTGGCGCCTCTCAAGGATATCCTAAAAGTTAAAGTGGAGCGACTAAGTCCTCAGACTCTTTATTTAAGCTCGGTGGAAGGACAAAGAGTTCATTTGCGTAGTAGATGAGCAGAAGAATAAAAAGTTTATTCATTAACCGCAATAGTGTTTTTGCAGTTGCTTGAGGTCTAAATTGTTCTTGAGGGTATATCGGATTTTTTCCATCAGGACGTTCATGAAGTACACATTGTGGTATGTGATTAAGCTAAAGACGATATTTTCCTTTACTGATAGCAGATAATTCAAATACCCCCTGGAGTAAGTTTTACATATTTTGCAATCACAAGATTCTTCAATTGGGAGATCACAGCGTTTAAATACACTGTTCCCTAGATTTATGTATTCTCTATTGATGTACTCCAAACTGGAAGAATGCTTTACCAGTGCTCCACCATGTCTAGCTATCCTCGTGGGATGGACACAGTCGAAGGTATCTATACCTCTTGCCACACCCATAAAGATATCGGAGATGCCTCCTATACCAAGTAGATGGACCGGCCTTTCTTTACTGAGGTCTTCCATGGACATCTCTACGACGTCCATCATCTCCTTTTTATCTCTTCCGAGTGATCCTCCTATCGCGTGTCCAAAGAATTCCCTGCTATTATTAAATGCAGCACTTTCCCTTCTTAGATCGTTGAAGGTTCCACCGTGTATGATCCCGTATAATCCCTGCCATCTTTTTTTATGCATTTTTGCGTAAGCCAAACTTCTATCAGCCCACCTTTCGTTCCTTCTGAGCGCTTTTGTGTTGTAGGTCTTGTCCTTCGAAAATTTAGTGCACTCATCCAGTACTACTATGAGGTCTGCTCCTAATTTTATCTGTACATCGATTGATTTCTCCGGTGAGAGAAAAAATCTCGTGCCGTCATAATATGATTTGCATTCTATTCCCTCTTCGGAAATTTCGATAATGCCTGACTTGTTTTGCTTACATGAATATTTTCTTTTTAATTCATCTACTTTCGCTGTATCCTTTGAGTTTAGACTGAAAGCCTGGAACCCTCCAGAATCTGTTAACATTGGGCCATCCCAGCCTGTGAATCTTTGTATACCCCCTGCATTTTCTATATACTCTCCTCCAGGCTTAAGCATCAGATGATATGTATTCGAAAGTATAATCTGTGAGCCGGCTTCCTTTACTTGATGTGTTCCTAATCCTTTGATGGTCCCCCTGGTCGCACAGAATATAAAGGCTGGCGTGTGAACAACGCCGTGTTTTGTTGTAATTGTTCCTATCCTTGAGGGTCCCGCCCCATTTTGTATATATTCGAATCTAGGGAAAGTTTCAGAATCGGTCATGAAGTTTTCTGTCTCTTTGTAGATATTATACCTTTTAGTGTCTTTTTGTCTTTATATAACAACGTCTATGAAAAAGTGTTCAGAACTTTTCCAGGAGTCGATAATATGGCTGCTGTGTTGCAAAAACTATTTTCTAGTAGGATGCTGTCCTCTTGTAGGAACTAGATGAAATTTATGCCCAGTATACAAGAGCTGATAAATGGATATAGAAGATTCTATGGACAGTATTTTCTGGATAAGAAAAATCCTGTTTATAAATCCCTTATTAGAGGGCAGAGTCCTAGTACTTTATTTATAGGATGTAGTGATTCCAGGGTGGATCCAGCCATACTCACTGATGCCAATCCAGGAGATATTTTCGTAATCAGGAATATTGCGAATCTAGTACCGAAGTATGAACCAGAATGGTCTACCTGTCATGGCGTAAGTGCTGCTATAGAGTTTGCGGTTCAGATCTTGAATGTTAGCGATATCGTAGTCATGGGTCATAGCTGCTGTGGCGGAATAAGAAGTCTGATTGATAACGATTTTAAAAAGAACAGTTTCATAGCCGGGTGGATCGATATCGCGTCTCCAGTAAAGACAGCTATTCCAGATATAATGAAGAAAGGAGAGTGCAAATATTCCCTATCCGAACAACTTGCGATAAAGCTGTCACTCAAAAATTTGCTGACGTTTCCATACGTGAGCTCCAGGGTTGAAACCGGGACAGTAAAGCTACATGGTTGGTACTTCTCGATAAATACAGGGGAACTGAAAATCTATAGCCAAGAAGAAGATGTATTCGAGCCAGTACGCGGAGTCTGAGCTTGGAAATGCGTAAGGAAGATCAGCGCTAGAGAAAGTAATACTGCAACCACCTGGCTCGAAAGAGAAGCATTGAGATATACGACAGTATATCTCAATGACATGGACTACTTTTTATCATCATCCTTGACTTCTTCGTACTCCGAATCTACAACTTTTTCCTCTCCCTCGGATTTTTTCTCGTTATCGGATGAGCCTGCCCCAGTCGAAGTACTTTGCTGATTCTGGCTCTGTGAATCTTTATACATTGCCTCACCTAATTTCATGGAGGCTTTGGAAAGAGCATCAGTTCTTTCCTTAATTGCTACAGGATCTTCATTTCCCATTACTTCCTTCAGGGCCTTAATTGCCTCCTCGATGTTTTGCCTGTCGGATGCTCCTATCTTGCTACCGTACTCGCTGAGAGATTTTTCTGTAGAGTGGATTAAGCTTTCTGCATTATTCTTTGCTTCTACTAGTTCCCGTTTCTTCCTATCTTCATCAGCTTTGGCAGCGGCCTCATCCACCATCTTCTTGATCTCTTCATCTGTCAGACCACCAGAAGCCTGTATTTTCACAGTTTGTTCTTTCCCAGTGCCCTTATCTTTCGCTGATACATGTACTATACCATTCGCGTCTATATCGAAACTTACTTCAATTTGCGGCACTCCCCTCGGTGCTGGAGGGATTCCTTCTAGACTGAATTGACCGAGTAGTTTATTATCATTAGCCATCTGTCTTTCGCCCTGGAACACCCTAATTGTAACTGCAGATTGACTGTCCTCAGCTGTAGAGAAGGTCTGAGACTTTTTAGTTGGGATGGTAGTATTACGATCGATCAACTTTGTGAACACTCCACCAAGTGTTTCTATACCTAGGGAGAGTGGTGTGACGTCCAACAGCACTATATCCTGAGCATCACTTCCTCCGGCTAGGATATTCGCTTGAATCGCAGCTCCCACCGCTACTACCTCATCTGGATTTACGCCTTTGTGTGGCTCCTTACCGAAGAACTCAGTAACTTTCTTGATAACAGCCGGCATTCTTGTCATACCGCCGACTAGCACCACATCGTGAATTTCTTCGCGTTTCAGGCCAGAATCTTTCAGGGCCTTTTTACATGGCTCTATTGTTCTATCAACCAGATCGGAAACTAACGACTCGAGTTTTGCCCTGGTGAACTTAATATTCAAATGTTTAGGACCAGAGGCATCAGCTGTGATGTATGGTAAATTAATATCAGTTTCCTGTGTACTTGAGAGTTCTTTTTTCGCCTTTTCTGATGCTTCTTTTAACCGCTGTAATGCAAGAGGGTCAGTCCTTAGGTCCATGCCGTTCTCTTTTTTGAATTCTTCGACCAAAAAATTGAGGATTACCCTATCAAAGTCTTCACCGCCGAGGTGCGTATCACCGTTCGTTGCTTTCACCTCGAAAACACCATCGCCTAGCTCCAGAATAGAGACGTCAAATGTACCACCGCCCAGGTCAAATACTGCTATGTTTTTGGTTGTGGAAGTTTTATCCAGTCCATAAGCAAGTGCTGCAGCTGTAGGTTCGTTAATGATTCTAAGGACATCCAATCCCGCAATCTTACCGGCATCCTTTGTTGCTTGACGCTGTGCATCATCGAAGTAAGCCGGAACAGTGATCACCGCTTTTGTTATCTTGCTTCCTGAGTGTGCTTCGGCTGCCTCCTTTAGTTTGATCAGAATGTTCGCTCCTATCTGACTAGGAGAATATACCTTTCCACCAGCTTCTATCCAGGCATCACCGTTTTTCGCCTCCGCTATTTTGTATGGATAATCTTTCTGTGCTGCCTTGACCGCTTCATCACTGAAGCGCCTACCTATGAGCCTCTTTGAAGCCATTACAGTATTCTTGGCATTAGTGACTGCCTGCCTCTGTGCTGGAGCACCAACCAATATCTGATTATCCGCTGTAAAAGCAACGACAGATGGAGTCGTACGTGCACCCTCAGCGTTTTCTATTACCTTATCCTTGATAGCTACGCATGAGTTGGTGGTTCCCAAATCTATACCTATTGCTATTTCGCCTGCCATAATATTTTTATATTTCTCTATGGCAGTATATGTAATGATCAAATACCTGAATTACAAGATAAACATCTGTAACACATGAATATTTTCTTCTCGGAAAAGGATGCCTAGCTAAATTGGATATCACTTTGCTATAGGATAATAAATCTCAGTATGTCTATCAGTATGTCTAAATTCTATAACCTTCATGCTAGGTCAATTTTTCGTGCCATAATTTTCCGGATGTCTGAAAGGGATAAGTACTCTCATTAGTCAACTCAAGAAACTAACCATGCGTTATAAAGCGACTATAGAATATAATGGATCCGAATTCTCTGGCTGGCAGAGACAGAAAGATGCCAGATCAATACAAGGAGAACTCGAAAAAATCCTCCAGCTCCTGTTCAGAGAGGAAATCACAATAACCGCTGCTGGCAGAACCGATTCAGGTGTACATGCCCTAGGGCAGGTGATTCATTTTGATGTTGAGTATCCGAGACTACAGCCCTTTCAGATAATGAATGCAGTGAATAATCATTTAAGAGATAGTCTGATTGCGATCACTAACGTAGAAATTGTCGATGAAACCTTTGATGCCAGGTTCTCTGCTAAAAGGAGGCACTATCAATACAGAATCATCAACAGGAGAGCTCCATTGACTATCTACAGAAAACTTTGTTGGCATCTCTTCCAACCTCTAGATTTTGATCTGATGCTTGAGCAAGCAAAGTATCTGATAGGAAAGCATGATTTTCAGAGCTTCCGCTCTGCAAAATGTAGTGCCTCGAATGCGCTAAGGACACTTGATCAGTTCGATATAGTCAAGAATGGTGAGGAAATATTATTTTCAATATCTGCTAGATCATTTCTGCATAATCAGGTTCGAATCATGGTGGGGACTTTAGTTGCTATTGCTTTGGGCGCACAGAGTAGTGTTCCAGAAATTCTTTTGAAGCGAAATCGTTGTTATGCAGGTCCAACAGCGCCAGCTCATGGACTCTATCTAGTGAAGATAGATTATTGATTTCTTGAAAGTTGTGCTTAAAATTTCTGAACTTAGTATATAATATAGCCGATATCGTAGTATAGCTTAGAACAGATTAGTATAGATGTTCATAATTAATCCTGCTTACTGCCGCTAGCAGCGCCATGCGGCTTATCCACAGAAATGTGTCAGAATGTGTTTTGTATTTACAATTAATCGAATTGTACACTTATTAATCAAATTGTATACTTATAGCGTGTATTATATAAATAAATTCACAATTATCACTGATTATCTTCAACAGCAGAAGGAAAAGTATCATCTTATAGGGGGAGGAGAAAATGAATAATAATCCACATCAGGGGGTCAATCAACCACAAGATCAACAACCACAAGATCAACAACCACAAGATCAACAACCACAAGATCAACAACCACAAGATCAACAACCACAAGATCAACAACCACAAGATCAACAACCACAACCAACAACGTCTAATCTTGTTCTCTACTGTGGTAGTGCATATTCTCTTTCCGGTGATGATACTTCTGAGATTTATAACTGCGTGCTTCAAGGTGTTCCTAGTTTTCCAAACATTTCTGATCCAAATTTGTCTGCTGAGAGGTGCCTGCTTCTTGCTCTGAGTCCAGTTACTTATGTGGGTGGCGGCAGTGATGGGTCATGCGTTCTTGATCATATTGCACGTACCGGTGATACAGAAGGATTAAGGCAAGTAGCCGTAGCTATAGCGCAGGGCAAGCAAACCGGAGGTGTTAGCCCTCTGCATATATTGTTTGTGTTTCTGAGTGCGCGTTCTGTTCCGATTGCAGCCAGAGCAGGTAATGTAGATTTTCTCTCGACCATTTCTGCTCTTGCTCGTAGCGCAAGTTTAGATCCTGTTTACGCTATACACTCTCCTATGCATGCACTCGGACCGGAGTTGTATGCAGCAGTGTTGGCGTCTGGGCTCTATAGGGAAGCAACTGGAAAGGGTCTATCTCCAGTTGATTACGCGGGGCGCTCTGTCTGTGGTTTACTAATTGAAGGCGGTGTGTCTTGTGCGACACTGCAAACTTTCTTAGAGAAATTTCCTAAAAGTCGGCGTCATTCGTTGTTTGTATGCATGGATGAAGTCCCTGGTTTACCTGCTCCAGATGGAATCCAGAGAGACAGCGGCTCTGCTTTTACAGATCTTGGATACTCACTGTTCAATAGATTTTGTAATCCTACAAGTGCTCAATCTAGAGAATCTGCATTTGGGATCCTCATGAGGCTTGCGAAGCTGCTAGCGCCGGAAGATCTGGAGCGTATTTTCACTTCTCAAGATTCAACTGGCGCTTCCTTAGCTGTCTTGTGTCCGAGAATGGTCAGTCACGGAGAGTTTAAGAAACTTGCTGCGCGTGTGCCTATTCTGCTGTGTAATGATGTAGTTAGGCAAATGTTACTCTCTCCTGGCTGTGAAGGGACGCTTCTACATTGTCCGATGAATCCAGAGCGGCGTCCTTTAATTAGGCATCTAGTCAGGCGATTCAGTCCTGAGGAGAGGGCCAAGCTCCTGTTTGACCTGTTGGTAATGCGCGGTCCTTGTGGGGTTTCTGCTGCTTACAGCTTAGCATTAAATGGGGAAAAAGGGCTTCTTGAAGAATTTCTAGGCTGGATCTCAGATGGAGTAGAGAAAGAGAGGGCTGCTCGAATATTTGCGCACATTTTTAGTGCACCCTTAGACCTCCTAGTCAGCTCTGGCACTCTGCATCCAGTCCGCCCCGGTGAGAGGGGTGTGTCAATGCGTGAATCGTTGCTGCAACTTACTGCTCGTACCGGCAATATACAACTTCTAGAATTGTATCTGAGATGTCCTGGTGTACAGTTGGATGTATTTGACGTTAGAGATGACAACGGTTACGGACCAGTCGGTGCGGCACTTGTAGGGGGACATGAAGGTCTGGCTGTCAGAGTACTGGGCGCACTTGTGCAGTGTTCTGACCAACGACTTAATGTAGGTGAGATACTATGCGGTCCGGGCCCAGGTAGTGCACCACTACTAGTTGCAGCTATGCAGGGACAGAATGCTGCTCTTGCTCTAATGCTTGAACTTATAAGGAGAAAGTGTCCTGATGCGCAAGTGCGCGATCTCATGACTTCCTCTAATAGTGCTGGCCAGACCACTCTCCACATCATGATGGAAAATGAGTGTGGTGCCGCCATTGGCCCACTCCTTGTAATGCTTAGAGAAAGAATCAAAGCAGATGCTGGTACTGCTACAGCCTTGCTGATGCCGCTTCTCTGTGCTCGTGATGCAGATGGTAATACACCACTACACCTTGGATTACAGCGTGGAAATGGTGGTCTGGTATTGTCTCTGCTTAAGTTGCTATCTCCAGGAGATCTCCTGGAGGTGTGCAAAACCTCTAATTCTGGTGGTGTGTCAGTTTTACAGGCAGCCTTGCTATGCGGTAATCGTCAAGTTCTCAAACTGTTGCAAAAGTCTCTGAATCCAGATCAGCTTGGGGAAATCCTTGTGTGCGAAGATCATACGAGTAGAACACCTCTCCATGCTGCCACACTCTCTGGGGATGTAGAGCTCTTTAGCCTTGTTCTGGGTCTACTCGGTAGTGAGGCTGCGGCTGGTCTGGCGAGTCTTTGTGATATAAATGGTAATGGTCTGCTTACCGCAGCTGTGGGCAGTGGGAACGGTGGTATGGTTAGAGCAGTTCTTGCTGCTTTCCCTGACTTTCTGAAGGAGACTCACGACCATAACAATGAAGGTCAGAATATTCTGCACGCTGCCGTTGGTAGTGGGGATCCGGCAATTCTACATCTGATTCTTGGGCAGTTAAGTGCGAATAGTGTAGTGCAGCTGTGTTGTTGTAGCGATAGGTATGCGAACACCCCTTTACATATGGCCGTTGCTATGCGGAATATTGCACTGCTCCGTTTGATGCTGCAGAAAGTGAAGCAATGCAGTCTTGGAGATCGAGACGGTATATTTTGTACGACCGATTCAAGCGGGAGTACTGTTCTACATCTAGCGGTAGCCCTCGGAGATGTGGAGATGGTGAAACTAGTTGCCGATACTATGTCTACAGAGGCGTTATACGGTGTAATGCTACTTGATGATGTTAGTCAAGCACGTGGACCACTTCATACAGCTGCCGTTTTCGGTAATGTAGAGATTGTTAAATGTCTTGTTGAGCGTTTGTCACCCGAGCAGCTATTCAAGGTGCTAAGTCGCGTTGACCTGTCGGGTAACACACCTTTCTGTTTGGCAGCTGCTCACGGCAATGTGGAGATAGTAAAGCTCTTTATTAAGAGACTGGGTAAAGAGTGTTATTGTAAATTCCTGAGTTCTTCTATTCGCGAAGTACTTGCTGAGACGAGTGAAAGAGCGCAGGAAGATCCAAGTTCTAGGGGCGATGCCGCACTGAATATATTAGTCAATGCCGCAGTAGCCAACCATCCTGGGGTTATCACGCAAATACTAAAACCACTATCTGCGGAGCGTAGGTTTGCCATTTTGGCACACTATACGTATGGATGTGCCTTCACCCCACTACATATGGCTGTTCTCCATAATAATTTAGACTGTGCAAACGCACTCCTTAGGAGTCTGATGTTGTCCGGTGGAGATTCGTCGTATGTGTGTGCGATTCTTGCACAACCTGTGTCTGGGTTAACCCCATTGCACTGTGTTACCTCTGTGAATGCTGTTCAGACAATCGCCAGATGTAATATTGGACGTCCTGATATGTGTGAAATGCTCAGGATTGCAGCAACTACACCACAAGTTCCTGGCGCACCAGTTTGTGTTCCTAATGGGATGAACCCTATGCAGGCGATCATAATGGGTCCGAGTGGTGATGGTAGTACTGTAAACCCGAACGCAGTTGATATTGTTATTGCAATGCTAGGGCTCCTTGGAGATGATCCGCGTCTAATTCAGCGTGCTGTTGCATCAACTGACAGTCTAGGGCGTAACCTACTTGGTGTTCTGGTTAGTTCTGGGGGCATCTCATATGGGGCTGCGCGTAGGATGTTTAGCTATTTGGTTCAACATGATGTAAACGTTACAGCTCTACTTCATTACAAGGGTGAGCCTATTGGCAAGTCTGCCATGGATATCATCAATGAAAGAGCTGTTGGCGAACCCGATATGTTCCAGTTTATCCTGAGAGATTATGCCGCTGAGGTAGTAAGAGCGCAGTACAAAAGGAAACATATAGATATACCTGCAAGACGCAGAAGAATAGAGGTGTCTACTTGTCTATTACTTTCCACGGCGCTGGTGTTGACACTTGGGGTTGCCGCCTTGGCTGTATCACATGCGTCGCGTGATAAATCGGATATGCTTCTTGTTAATGTTTTGATCGGGGTTGTGGTTGCCGCTGTGCTCTGTGCACTGTTCGCGCTTGTTGTGTCTTGTATGCAAAGCAGCGACAGTCCAGCCCTTGAAGGGCAGGATGTTGTGTGTAACACGGGAACTTTCCCTGCACCAGGTCTGCCACCAGCAGGTGAAGGTGCCACTCAAAGGCCGCCTTTGTCTGGATCGCGAGATCCAGTACTGGGTTTGCGCGCTGATAGTTTTGTCCCAGATTCCAGTGGTGGCTCCAGCGGCTCTGTTGTGTTAGCTGAATCGGAGGGGGGCCTTTCCGAGCAGCCAGAGCAGGGTCCTTCTTCATCAGTCGATCCAGTGGATGGAGTTGTGTCACGGCCACAACGACGACGGAGTATCTAGTAGGTAAACAGATAGGAGCTCCTGCAAAGCTCCTACCGCTGCATGTCTATCCGATTCAGAGAAGAGGGACGCTATTTTCTTTGGCTGATCGGAGTGAAGTACCACTGAAGTTCTTTATTCAATCCGTTTTCCGGAAAGATCTAATAATTCAAAGAAAGTCATTACATATTACATTGGTAGTTTCACTTCCTAAGAAGGAGTGCTATGTGGGTTTATCCTGCCAGTGCGTGAATACCATGTGAAAATCACAAGAATATTTATGGATTTAATAGTCTTCTGAAGCGAGTTGGGCAGCCGATAATAGGAGTGCTTCGCTTCTTACACAATTCTGATTACTATCTTCAAATCCAGGTGAGTCTATAAATAGGAATTCTGTGGACCTTAATCTTAGAGCTTTCCGGATAGTGGTCTTAACTATATAAGGCTTTTAGCCTTCAAGATCATAGTATTACGCTATATAAAAGCGAAAACTTATAACCGGGAACGGCTTGGAGAGATTGCTGAACCCGTGAACTATGCGGATTGTCTAACTCTCGACTGATTGTTTTAGATATTCTAGCTCTTTTGCGGCTATGGAGAAGAATCCTTTAGGTCGCTCTAAAGGAGCTAGGGTTATTAAGAGCTCCTTTTCATCAATGATGCATCTTACAGAAAAACTTTTATTCTGATCCAGGCTCCTTATACAATCGTAACACTGTGACCTATCCAGCCCTATTTTTGTAAGGAACTCTTCCATATTGAGTTTCCTCCAACCCTTTCCAACGCGCTCTGCACAAGGGGCATCCATGTAAAGAATGCTTGCTTTCGAGATTATAGCGTAAAAGGTCGTACTGTCCCTCATAGCGCTCGCGAAAAGAAGATTTTGAAACTCGGTTATGACGAGCATCCTCTGCATTCTATAGATCAGATAAGTTGCTGCAGAAATCAATAATGAGAAAATTAGCCCCATCACCATCATAGATACTGCTAGGTTGTCTAAAGAATACTTAGATAAATCAGCAGTCAATATGCCAGAAGTACAATACATCAGGGTAAACGTAACCATGATAATAATGCAGAGCCAGTATATAGCCTTGATTGGGTTGAAGCCGTGAGATCTAATATGAAAGTCTCTGGAGCTCCTGATAATATTGTATATATTCCTATGTGAGACGATCCGCCTAGAATGCATATTGGACTCGCAGACTTATCTTATACGGATATTTTAAAACAAATAAAGTAAAAATTTTCTTGAGTATAAAACTTTTAATTGGCTCGAAAGATTAGCGTTGAAGATGTCTATATAATATACCAGAATGGCGCTAATAGGTCGTGTTATACTGAAAGTGTGGATCGAATCAGGCACCTTCATGCAGCTGTGCGAGAAGCTGGATCAATGATTCTATTGTAAGACGCTTTTTTTATTTAGAGTGACCTTTGTTTCTTGCCAGATGGACCAAGATCTTGAAGGTTTTCTGCGATTTTAGGACCACCGCAGAATCCAGCCTCGCATTCTCGTACGAGAATATTGAGGTTCCCTGATGCGAAAGGTGAACCCATGATATTTTGTGGCAGGTTGCAGAGATCCCAGATAGCTAATGCCGGCCAAACCATCATTACGATAGGAAACATAGTCAAACCAGCTCCAGCGAGCGGGATACCTTGAGGTGCAGCTACTGCGACCATTATACCCTTCACTAGAGTAAGTGGCATACTAACACTCTTAGCCCCTTTGATTGCTAATAAACATTCCATGTCACTTTTTGTTTTTGTTGGATCGCTATCTCCGCCTTTTGGTCCGATTTTACTCGCGAGTCCCTTCATTAAACCAGAGAATCCTTTTGACATATCTATCCCAGTCACGCTTTCTAGACCCGACATGAGCTTTGCAGCTACCGTCCCTGAGTGACCAATTGCTTTTAGATCCTCTACAAGCATCTTTTTGGCTTTAGGGTTTGCCTTGCCGAGATGCTCGCTTGCTTTGAGCATCTTAGCTTGTAGTTCCTTTACCTCATCTTTCATTGCGGAAGCAGCTTCATAGCCCTCAAGGAAAGACTGTGCCTGAGTTCTGACTGCCTCTTCTGAGATCTTACCCAGATCCTGCAGACCAAGGAATGTGGCATGTCTTCTACAAAACTCTGCTAAATCCGGGTTATGGAGCGCCACCTCGCTAAAGAAGATTTCTTTATGCTTCTCTAGGGTCGCACTACGAGTTGTAATGCCTTCTGCAAGTTGACCTATGATCCCAGACCCTTCTAATTTTCTTTTCAGCGCCCTAGATATTTTACCATCTTTCCCTTGCATAACCTGACCCAATAAAAATTATCTAAAACAGAGGTACCCTCATAAGCTGGGTTCTGTTAGTCATAGTCATTCATCTAGGATGCACATTGCTATGCACCTCAAGCGACCCACCCGAAAGATCAAACGTGCGAGAGTACACTTTCTTTCTAATTTGGTCTTGCTCCTGGTAGAGTTTACTTTCGCCATCCATGTTGCCACGGACGCGGTGTGCTCTTACCACACCTTTTCACCCTTACCTGAAAACAGGCGGTTGTTTTCTGTAGCACTTGTCCTGAAGTCACAGACTCCGGCGGACGTTATCCGCTACCATTCTCTCGTGGAGCCCAGACTTTCCTCTCCTCAATCCCACAAAACGCGGGAACAAGCAGCGACTATATCAGGTACCTCAATTTACATTATATCATACCAATTAACTTATAAAAAATGACTTCCCAGTGATGTCTATTTTTGACGGATATGTGTATGTTTAGCAATGTAAAGAAAGGGTGTCCCAAAAAGACCTATTAACACTCTGATCCAGTACGTACCCAGTATATACGTGAATATCAATGCACTTATCTCGACTGGGTTTGTTGTTAACACGTACCAGGCAAGCGTGGAGAATATTATGTTATCCACCAATGAAGAGATCATTACGCCTATCAAACTACGTAACCATAGAAATCTCGGTAGAAGATGCTTCAGTCCTGCAAATATATAGATATCTGAAAATTGACTAATCAAATATGCGGTCACCCCTGAAATCAGTAGGGTAGCACTGTTCTGAAACAACTTTTGCATGCAAGGATAGTACGCATCTGTTTTGGGCTTGTAGCTGAGTGTGATTATCATTGCCAGAATGAAGAATGCGTATAGTGCAAAACTTAGAAATACATTTCCTTTAGCAACGCCAATTCCATATCTCTCGGTTAGGATATTGTTTGCCAGAAAAATTGTTGAAAATGCAATAGTCCCGAGCGCTATTGGCGTCTCCTGAAAGAAAAAGTGAGCTTGTCTCAAAACTTGTATATTCGCCAATATAAAGATACAGCTGCTAAAAGCATAGATTCCCATTTTTCCAAAGTACTTGAAACTTATCATCATCATTGTCATACACAAGAGAAATTCTAGGATTCCAAGTATGTGTGAAGGAAAAGTTCCGATGTACTCTACTAGTCTGAGAAATATTTGTTCCAAGATATTGAGGAAGTTATACGGAGTCCTATCATTATCTAAGATTTTAGATCCCATGCCAATCCAAGATTTGCCTCTCTATATAGTTCTATAAGCAGGATCCTAGCTCCAGCAAGAAGACATTCCATCTCATTGAGGTTGGTATAGAGTGGATTCATAGAGGGATTAGTACAGGAGGCCAGTTTGAATCTAGACTTTAATGAATGATGTGACCCCTGCGTTAATTAAGTCTGCCCACCAGGTGATGGAACCACTTTACTCGAGATGTCCAAGGATTGAGGCTTCCGTATCGAATATTTTCATTACGGTGTCCACGTTTTCCTGCGCGACGACTAAGATCATTCCAATACCACAGTTGAAGGTACGCAACATTTCTTCTCGCTCAATCCGGCCGTTGACCATTAACCAATCGAAAATATCTGGAAATTTATACGGCTTCATGTGAATTCTTAATTCTTCCGGGACCACGCGTCTTAGATTTTCTAGGATGCCGCCCCCGGTAATATGTGCGATTGCTTTTAGAAATTTCCTTGCTTCCAACACTTGTTTTACATATATCCTTGTTGGAGTCAAAAGTATTTCACCCCAGCTTCGTCCATGGTGTATCGTGTCGTATGTGATCCCGAGCGTTTTAAAGACCTTTCGTATTAACGAGAATCCATTCGAGTGAAATCCTGAAGATTTCAAAGCAACAATGACATCTCCACCTGCCACATTTCTAGGAAGGATTTCATCCTCTTCTACTATCCCAACCGCGAAACCAGCTAAATCATAATCACTTTTACTGTACAAACCTGGCATTTCAGCTGTTTCACCCCCTATGAGAGAGATACATGCTTCTCTGCAACCGTCCGTAATGCCGGATATGATAGCTTTTGAAGTTTCAAGGTCTAATTTCCCAGTTGCATAGTAATCTAGAAAGAATAAAGGCTCGGCACCATGACAGATCAAGTCATTTACACACATTGCGACTAGATCTATTCCAATTGTTGCATGATTATTCAGTTCATTAGCTATCAACAATTTTGTTCCTACGCCGTCAGTGGATGAGGCTATGACCGGTTTCTTGTAGTTCAGATTGCCCAGAGAAAATAGCGATGCAAAACCCCCTATTCCATTAATGCAGTGCCTATTAGAGCCAGCCTTCTGTTTGATAAATTGAATAAGATGGTCGGAGGCATCAATGTCCACACCAGAACTTTTGTATGAGAGTTTTTCTTCCATTTAAGCGACGAATTTAAGAGAATCAAACTATAGTGAGTCTTGTATTTTCCTCCATCTCGAGAAGCCACCCCAAAATATATGGCTTTCCACTCAGTGAGAGGCCTAGCAACAAGGTCTGCATTCTTCTGCAGCATCCCAGAGGTCTCATAAAGGAAACTATAGCAGTTTTTCGCTTGGCAGTCTCTAGTCTTGCTAGGCTGGACCTAATAGATTGAGTGATACCTCTATTACAGAGCTCCAGAGAAGCATTCTACGTTAAATAGCGTGTATGAATCCTCTGAGAGGAGCAAGGCGTGCCTAACTCGACGACTTGTTTATCAACACCACTAGTGCTAGTCCCAGTGCTAGTGTTGCCACGCCAACAACGATTGCTGTAAGCATCAGAACATGAGGTAGTGGATTGACGTAATGTTGTGTTTGACTGGCAATAATGGGGACAGCACCTCCGTCGATATATGAGAGAGATATGTAGAACAACAACACAGATGACTGAAATACACTTAATCCAATGAGTTTTTTTATGGCCCTAGGGCTTGCCATAATGATATAGAGTCCGACCATCATCAACCACACTACCACAAAGTAGTTGTAAAACGTGAACATGGGAAGCCACTTACCTTGAATCTCGCGATGATGGTAACAAATAACAACGATGTAATAAAGACAACCGAGTTTGGAGCAAAAATTCACAAGATGCTACTCTTTCCAGATTGCTTTACTGGAAACCAGATCTGCGAAACATAAATAGAGCGCCAAAATAGAACTGAATACTGTCAAACCTACACCTAATTCCAGGATGAAAATACCAATCTCTTGAGACAATAGTGGCATACCCTCAATGATATGAGAATGCTGAAGAAAGTTCCCTCCCCTTAATACGGGGGCTAGTCCTACGAATAAGTAAATCAGTGCTCCGATGGCACCATAGTGAATCAGTGTAGTAAGTCTGAAAAGTCTAAGAATGGGCTTCCTACCAAAGGCAAGTGAATATCCAATAAATGCAGCAGCCAATAGCACTCCAGCCTGAAATCCACCACCAGGTGTTATTTCTCCGTGCATCTGAACGTATATAGCAAACAGGATGATGATCGGCACCATTCCTGATACTACAACTTTGAGTAATTTATCACTTATCATCTTTTTCAGAAGCGCTTAGCAGAAAAATCAACGAAAATGCAGCTGTAAACACAACTACAGTCTCTATCATAGTATCATACCCTCTGAAACCTGCTAATATCGCAGTCACAACATTTGGGAAGCCGAAGAGTGATTCTGTGTTTTCCAAGTAGTATTTGTAGATTTCATTGTTCGCTGGTGCGGCTAAAAGACCATATGTAGGAAGGTCATACGTTACACAAACCAGTGCACATCCAGCTGTGACACTCGCCAACAGAGCCAACCATTTATCTGACCTAGTAGGAGTGGGATCATTTTTTTTATCGATTACCATACCAACCAGAAGAATGAATACAGTAGTAACATAACTCCCTACCGCGCTTTCGGTTATAGCAACATCCGCTGCATTCATGGTCATGTACATCAAGGTTAGTAACAGACTTATTATTCCTGAATATACAACTTCAGTTAGCAGATCCTCGGTTGCTGCTAGCGCGATGGATATCAGTACTAGACCCAATAGCAGTACAACTTTTATTATTACTAATTCCATAAAAATTACCGTTTCGAGTGGCGCTTTTACTGAGAATCATGCTTATCTTGGTTGAGCCTTGATTTGCATAACAGGTAGGAACCAACGGACGAAGTAATCCAAAGTATTGGTATGATCAGTATCACCTTCAAAGATGTCATAGAGATTCCAAACTTTAATGCACAGCCGAGTATAGTGAGTGGTGCTCCAAATGAATCAGTCATACTCGCTGCATGTACCTTAGAAAAGAAATATGGAAACCGTACAATACCTATAGTCCCACTAAGCATGATAAAAGTCCCAGCTAGCATGACCATTAAGCCTAAATACTCAGAGACAACCATCTTCTATGACCACGTAATTAATATTAATTCTTTAGTAAGACTCACTACTGACTCTAAATGTCTAAGTCATATTAGCCTACTGTACCTAGTAAAGATAGGATACGCTCCTTATCCAAAGCAACTACATCATGCCAATTTACACTGATCTCGCGAGCGATAGATGGGACTTGGACACTACAAATGAAGTTCTTATGAAATAGGTCTAGTGAGATGACTATGCACTGCTCTAATTTGAGATATAGCAGCAACCACTGCGGTATCACAGCGTAGCACCATTTTTCCCAGGGAGATTCTGTGACCCTCTAAAGAAAGTTCTGCAGGTGAAAAGCCTCCTTCAGGGCCAATCACTATGGTGTATGAATTCAGAATGGGAATATCACAAACAGTGGCATCCTCTGAAGTTTCATCACAAATTATTACGTTCTTGTACTGGATAGAGATCTCTTGGAAGGAAATGGGGGATAAAATACGCGGTATGCTCATCCTGCGACATTGTTGAGCTGCTTCGATACTCCAAAGCTCAAGTTTGTCTGTATCTTTGATTCTGTTTACTGTATGGTCGGAGTGGATTGGCTGTAGAGTCGTTGCCCCTAATTCCGTGGATTGCCGTATTATAGTCTTCAGTGTCTTACTCTTTGGAATAGCAAAACATACGGTAATCTCATATGAGTATTCCTGCACCTGAATCCGGGATTGTTGGTGGGGTATCACATAGTCTTTTTCGAATTTAGCTAACCATTCTCCGTCTTTGCTATTAAAGATTAGGACATCACTATTCTTAGGAAGGCGTATCACATTCGATAGATAGTGTTGTTGACCCTGATTTAAGAGAATTTTTTTGTATTTCTCTATCGTGGTGCACCCAACAAATATGCGTGTGATCCTCATGAAACCAGTTAGAATGAAGTACTTAGTATTCTACACGGTAAGTGGATTCTGACACAGTGGCTTAGGTTCTGGATTCTGCGACGAAAATAAGCAAGTATCTCCTCCACTCAAATGCGGTGGCATGGACGAGTAGAAATGTTTCCTTTGTAAACTATAGGAACAGGTAAGCTATAAATTGTCAATTCTTCTAATGGAATGATTAATCATAACAGAATGATTAATCGGAAAATAAGTAGACATCTCTAAATAATTCTGCTCTAATACAAAGCGCGGATTTTTTAGTAGTCCTGACACAAAGCTTCGCGTGCCTACTGGTATGGACTGGCTTCAAAAGATTCCCACGACCGGTTTTAGGCGTTTATACTGCGACTTATGTGTGAAGTTCATAATAAATATAGTGTTTTTTCAAATTAAGAAATGTTATGTAGTATATTATTTATGGATAATTTACCTAATATTGTTTATAATACCATTCAGTATAGTAGTTGGGACGGGAAGAATGATGTTAAAAGATGTTATTAGAAGTGACGAAACAGAAGAAGGCGACTGTGTCGATATAGATCGCTTCAGTATTTCTGATACTAGCCAGCTTAGCGACGTTAGAAGCATTCTTGTTAAAAGAATCTCGCAAATTATAGCTTATAATAATTGGAGCCAAAAATATGCTGCTAGTCTTCTAAAGATCGACCAGCCTAAGATTTCACAGATAAAAAATTTCAAAACAGAGGGTTTTTCTTTGGAGAGACTACTGAAGTTTTTTATCCTTCTTGGATGGAAAGTAGATGTGAGGTTGACTAAATAGGTTGTTAGCTTCAGTTTTTCGTGATACCATAAGACTTTACTTTCTCTTGCAATGGGCGATTGGCGTTTCTTTGAGGATAATGATCTTGCTTGTTCTAAGTTTGAGCTCGTTGTACTTACGAGCCAGAGGGCTTACGATCTTCAGAGCGGGGCTCTGGCTGAGATTGAGCACGATGAAAGCGATAAGAGTCCTATAATTGCATTGAAGGAGCTCTACTCCAAAACACTGGATCATGAAAAGCTTTTTCGCTCTGCCGTGAAGCGAGTTGTACACTTCTCTGGGTCTGGATACTCAGGTGTGTCCGCTGGTTGTGGTGTAGCGAAACTGCCTGCTCAGGCTCTTGTTGAGTCCATAGATCGTGAATTGATTAAGGAAAAGGAGCCAGGAAATTTTGTTGATACCGGTTTTTCCTTTATTGAGGACGAGGAGGGTGAGTAGAAGGTCTTTCTAGCTATCTCTAACTCCCGCTAATGGAAGTTTATTCTGTTCTTCAGCGGATCCAGTATCCGTCTGTCGTAACTTTCGGGAATTTTGATGGTGTTCATTTGGGGCATGCCGCACTCTTTTCTGTTGTCTGCGATCTCGCGAGAGTGCACTCACTGCACAGAGTTATTATTACTTTTGACCCTCACCCCTCGTGCTATCTGGAAGGAAAGGACGATTTTCTGATTCTCGATAAAATGTCGAAAATCGAACTCTTGGCTCCATACACGGACTCATTATATTTCATTAGGTTCGACCAAAGTTTCAGTAAGCTTTCTCCTAGAGACTTTTTAGCTCTACTATCCTCATACATAGATATCAAGTATTTAGTGAATGCCGAAAACTGTAGATTTGGTAATGGCGGTTCCGGTAGTATACAGGATGTAAGGGATTATCAGGAAACATTTTCCTATAAATCAGTTGTTCTCGAGGTAGAATCTAATGGAGGCGCAAAATATTCTTCAACTCTAATTAGGAATGCAATAAAAAATGGTGATCTAACTGGAGCGAGACAATTTTTGGGACGCTTCCATAGCATACGTGGTGTTATAGAAAAAGGCAGAGGATTGGCTGCTACAATTGGATTTCCAACAATCAACATCTCCATTCCTGATGAGATCATTAAACCTAAATTGGGTGTGTACCTGGCGGAAGTTGTTCTTGGTCCTGAAGTACACCAAGGTATTGTTAATATAGGTAAAAGGCCTACTACATGTAGTAGTGGAAAAGTCATCTTGGAGATGCATATTTTCGACTTTGCTGCTGAAGTATATGGGGAAATCGCCCGAGTATATTTAAAATCTTTTTTACGTGAAGAGAGGCAATTCGATTCTCTCGCTCAGCTGAAAGAGCAGATTTCTCGCGACATTGGAGCTGCTCTTTCCAATAATTTTCTTTCTTAACCAATCTATCTATCTTTGCCACCTGAACACAATCTTCTCGGGATTTTGCGCCCCTTTTATACTAATATAAAAATCTCATAATAATTTTATTTAAGCTTAAATCTAATAAACTATATTTACATTGCTAATCTCTTAATATTAATGCTATAATTAAAATATACTAGAAGTAGGCAATAATTATGGATATCAACGAATTGGCGAAGCACATGCAAACTATTTTTGCGGAGAAATTGAAATTAAACCTCGATGTTGGGGTTTTTCAAGATGCATTAGGTAAGCTTGACCCTTTTACGCTTTCAGACCTTCAGGTTTATGTGGATAAGGTCATGAACTTCAGTTCGAATGATTCAGTGGTGATGCAGTTATTGAATGCTGTATCTGCTGAGAAAGGCAGTCAGGAAAAACTACAAGATTTGATTGCTAGGTGGAATGGTCACTTTCCAGATAAACCACTTCCTTTTATTCCTCTTTCTCCTGCGTCAGCTAGTCCTGCAGCACTCAGTTCCGGACCAGACGTTGGAACCATAATCTCGGGTATCAGTATTGTTTTACTGATGATTGCAGTAACGTTCACTATCTACCAGACGCATAAACTAAATAAGCTAGAGAATGTATGGCCTGGAGCGAAAGGTGGGCATGAGGTGCCCAAAGATGTCGCAGCCCGGAAAGAAGAGTTAAAAGCAGTAGCAGGCGTAACGCAGAGTACGTTTGATGCTCTTGATCGAGTTGTTAGGGAGCTCAAAGAGCGAAACAAGGGAGATGATAGCCTTAAAGCCAAAATTAAGTATTCCAATGAGAAGGTAAAGGCTGCGTTTAGTAAGCTTGGTGATAAGATTGCTGAGAGCAATGAGAATCTTAGAACCAAAGTTAAGTATTCCAATGAGAAGGTAAAAGGTGCGCTTAATGAGTTTGGCGAGAAAATTAAAGACACACTCACTACGAAGAAGGGTAGTTTCACACTTCCTACAATAGATCCTGTTGCCTTACGGTACACTTCTTATGACGGTGTCCGCGAAAATGCCTCAGGTGCTGGTCCTCGTGGTGAGGATGCCCGAGCGAATGTAGGTGACCCAAACTTACCTAGATCAAGTTCTCTACCAAACCCTAATGTTTCTCATGGACAAGAAGCTGGTGAGGATGCCCGAGCGAATGTAGGTGACCCAAACTTACCTAGATCAAGTTCTCTACCAAACCCTAATGCTGCTCCTAGTGGAAAAGTAAATGGCGTAGAACTCGAGCAAACTATTAGGGAGGGGCAAGTAGGTCGGTCGTAATCTTCTAGTTGCCATTCCCTTTTAACTGACCAGCATCGGTTTTCTCTTGCTTGTGATGCTCTGAAAGTTGCGCAATGATGTCGTCCTTCTCTCCCAATAGGGCAATCATTCCATCTTTCACCATCATGAGCCAATCCACCTCACTCAGTAGGGAAAATTTGTGTGTCATTACGAAGGTAGTGATCTTCATTTCTTTTGCATATCTCAGGGCCATTATCAAGTGTGCTTCACCTACTGAGTCTAAATTTGCATTAGGCTCATCCAACACTAAAAGTTTCACGTTTCCGTAGAAAGCCCTGGCTATTCCTATGCGCTGACGCTGTCCACCTGAGAGAACAGAGCCACCCGCCCCTATAACGGTGTCATACCCATCAGGGAAACGGAGGATCATTTCATGTACACCAGCGATTTTCGCAGCTTTTACAACCTCAGCCGGATCCATGTTAGGATCAAATCTTGAGATGTTTTCCTTGATTGTGGCGTTGAACAACTCAATATCTTGCGGCAGATACCCAACGTGCCTACCGAAGTGTTGCCGTTCCCAGGTATATGTATCTGCTCCGTCGAGGCGTGCTACACCTGCTGCTGGCTTCAGTACTCCCACGATGAGCTTGGCAATAGTGGATTTCCCTGCAGCACTACTACCTACAACTCCTACGATTTTACCTGCGGGCACTGTAAACGAAACGCCCTTGATCGTTGGTCTGACGCCCCCAAACGGAGTGTATATTACTTTATCAAATTCGACTTCCCCTACAGGCTCAGGTAACTCCATTGCCTGATTTCTTCTTGGGGAGGTGATAAGTAAGTTCTGTAGTCTGCCATAAGAGGATTTTGCTTGTGATAAATTCTTCCAGTTCGAAATTGCAGCTTCAAATGGTGAAAGAGCTCTGCCCATAAGTATCGAAACCGCTATTATGCCACCAGCAGTCTTATAGCCAGAAAGCGCTAAATAAGCACCAATTCCTATGACCGCAATCTGCAATATGAACCTCACTGCCTTAGTAAAGGACATGATCATATATGAACGGCTCAGCACTAATGTCTGTGTATTGCGCACCAGTGTATTTCTCTTACTCCACTTATCGACAATATACCCCATCATTCCCATGGCCTGTACCACTTCTGAATTCCTGGTTGCTATCTCTATTTCATTTAAGTTACGTACGTTTGCCTCATTGCTTTGTCGCGCGAGGCTCCTAGTGGCAAAATCGTTCAACAGCGCAATACTAATGAGTACAACTATCCCTATTACCGCAACAAAACCAAGTACAGTGTTTATCAGGAATATCGCTATCAGGTACAAAAGTGACCACGGGGCATCGAAAAAGGCAAAAACACCCTGTCCAGTGAGGAAACCTCGAATTATTTGTAAATCCCGCATGGCTTCACCGCTTGAAACTCCAGGTTTCACAGATATGAGTGCAATTGTGTTCTTAAGAAGATGCGGTGTAAGTGTACTATCAAGCCAATCCCCGACTTTGACCGTGATCATCGAACGTGATGAATCGAGTACTGACGAACAGAGGAGCGCACATAATGTGATAACGGTAAGCATAATCAAAGTGGACGTGCTGCCACTCGATAGAACCCTATCCAGGACCTGTGAGGTATATAGAGGCAAAAATAGTGCCAATATGTTGCTCCCAGAACTGAACCAAAATAGAGTCCAAAAAACGGATTTACACTTTTCTAACGTCTTGTGTAGAACAGTATTCTTGAGTGTTTCTTCAAGAGCCGCATCCACTGTTCTCATCATTCTGGATAGTATCTTCTATTGTGCACTGTAGGATTATCACAGAAGACTTGGGGTTATTCAAATGCAATCATTAACGCTCAGTTAAGCAAGCAAGAGATTTTCCCCGAATGCCTGATCTGTTTTTGACTTCCTCAGTCTTCGTTAAGCAGATGGTACATCAAAAAATACAGCAGGCAAATAGAATGCTCTTTTTAGAAGTCAGGGGCATTTCTGGCAAAAAAGCCCAGGATAGATAGATCGAATCTAAGTTCTATTTTCTGTGTCGCTATAGTACAATACTCAAGTTGTTTTATTCAGCACTTGCTCGATGTTAGAAGGAAAATTAGGATTAATACTCGGTATAGCAAATGACCGCTCAATCGCCTACTCCATAGGGAAAATCTGCAACGAGAATGGTGCTAACTTGATACTTACATATCCAGTTGATCAGTTTAAAAAGCGCTTAGTCCCTATAGCAGAGGAATTCGGTGGTGCTGAACTCGTGTGCTGTGATGTCTCTAAAGAAGAAGGAATAGCAGGACTTTTCCATATCATCGCGGAAAAATATGGTAAGTTAGATTTTATAGTTCACTCTGTTGCTTTCTCGGATAAGGAAGAACTCCAAGGCGAATACATAAATACTTCGCTTGCGAACTTCTTGAATTCTATGCACATTTCATGCTACTCGCTGACAGCGATTTGCAGGTATGCCCTGCCATTGATGAAGGAAAATGGTGGTAGCGTCCTTACATTATCGTATTACGGCGCTGAAAAAGTCATTCCACACTACAATGTGATGGGTGTCTGTAAGGCAGCACTCGAAGCAAGCGTCAAGTATCTGTCTGTCGATTTGGGTAAATATAGCATCAGAATAAATACTATCTCTGCTGGCCCGATTAAGACTCTTGCTGCTTCAGCGATTGGAAAATTCTCCTACATACTAAAGTGGAGTAAACACAATTCCCCCATAAAAAGAAATACCACTAAGGAAGATGTCGCAGGTGCAGCCTTATACTTTTTGAGTGACCTAAGCAGCGGGACTACAGGTAGTACCCTGCACGTCGACTGTGGATACCATGTTGTTGGTATGAGAGCCGTCGACCTCCCCGAGGATATTATGGACGTCTAAGATCTAGACGCGGAAAAGGCAGGACAATACGAACTCAGCCACCGCCGACGAATTCTACTATTTCTATAGAATCTCCTGCTTTTAAGGCGTGTTCTTTGTACATGGACTTTGGAATTATCGCTCGGTTAACCTCGATTGCAAGCTGCGATGTATCAAGATCCAGCCTGATTACTAAATCGAACAGTGTGCAGCTGTCTGCCACCTCAAGATTTTTGTCGTTTACCTTGATTATCATTCTCTCGACCCCGGGCGTCAATCGTACTATGAATACTACGTATCATGAAGATTAAACAACGAAAACTCCGAATCAGATATAATCTACATTCTATGAGTGCAATACCAATATGGCATGGATCATCTCATGTATTGTCTTGCGAGTATGGAATACTTCTCTGCTGATTTCCTGATATGTGAAATTTCATCTGTTGTGAGTCTCCTAGCGAATTTCGCCGGTCTACCTAGCCAAAGCTCACCTGATCTTATATGTTTTCCCTCGGTTAGCAGCGAGCCTGCTCCAAGCATTGCATTTTCTTCAATCAGCGCACCATCCATAATAAGTGATCCCATACCCACAAATGTGTTGTCCATGAGTGTACATGCATGCAGTAGACAGCTGTGACCCACTGTCACACATTGTCCAATGATAGTACTACCATCCTTGTGACTTCCCACATGTATGGTTGTTCCATCTTGTATGTTGGTGGACTCACCGATAACGATTCGATTTACATCTCCGCGAATGGTGCAGCCATGCCATACACTCGAATCAGCTCCGATGGTTACATCACCTATGATGAATGCATTCTGAGCTATAAAAGTCAGCTCGCCAATAATAGGGGAAATTTCCCCAAATTTTATCAGTGGCATAAGATGGAAATGTAAATACCACCAGAAAAAGTCGCTGGTGATTACGATAAAATATTTTCTTCATTATCCTGAACTCATTAATATTTGCCAAGTGCGTTTCGCTTCGGGATGAAGTGTCCTCTCCCGAAATTGATATAAAAACAACAAAATAAAATCAAATGTGTTGACTCGTAACACTTTGTATAGTATCTATAACTGGTATGCGTCCCGGTGGGGTGCATGGGAGCGAAGGCTCGCTCAGTTGTTTGAATAGTAAGAAAGTAAGTAAAGACAGCGAAACGTTAATTTATAGAGTTTGAATTAAATCGAATTCTCTTTTTTGAGAGTTTGATCCTGGCTCAGAACGAACGCTAGCGGTAGGCTTAACACATGCAAGTCGAACGGACTTTTGACTGCTTGCAGTCGAAAGTCAGTGGCAGACGGGTGCGTAACGCGTGGGAACTTACCTGGTAGTAGGGAATAACCAATGGAAACATTGGGTAATACTCTATACGCCCTCAGGGGGAAAGATTTATTGCTATCAGATAGGCCCGCGTTAGATTAGCTTGTTGGTGAGGTAATGGCTCACCAAGGCGACGATCTATAGCTGGTCTGAGAGGATGATCAGCCACACTGGAACTGAGACACGGTCCAGACTCCTACGGGAGGCAGCAGTGAGGAATATTGGACAATGGGCGAAAGCCTGATCCAGCCATGCCGCATGAGTGATGAAGGCCCTTGGGTTGTAAAGCTCTTTTAGTGGGGAAGATAATGACGGTACCCACAGAAGAAGTCCCGGCTAACTCCGTGCCAGCAGCCGCGGTAATACGGAGGGGGCTAGCGTTGTTCGGAATTACTGGGCGTAAAGGGTGCGTAGGCGGTCTCGCAAGTTAGGTGTGAAATCCTCGGGCTCAACCTGAGAACTGCATTTAAAACTGCGAGACTCGAACGTGAGAGAGGGCAATGGAATTTTTGGTGTAGGGGTGAAATCCGTAGATATCAAGAGGAACGTCAGGGGCGAAAGCGATTGCCTGGATCATAGTTGACGCTGAGGCACGAAAGCGTGGGGAGCAAACAGGATTAGATACCCTGGTAGTCCACGCTGTAAACGATGAGTGTTAAAAGTGGGTTATTTTATCTGCTTTGTAGCTAACGCGGTAAACACTCCGCCTGGGGACTACGGTCGCAAGACTAAAACTCAAAGGAATTGACGGGGACTCGCACAAGCGGTGGAGTATGTGGTTTAATTCGATGCAACGCGAAAAACCTTACCACACCTTGACATGTAGATCGTATCTCCCTGAAGGGGGAGAGTCAGTTCGGCTGGATCTAACACAGGTGTTGCATGGCTGTCGTCAGCTCGTGTCGTGAGATGTTGGGTTAAGTCCCGCAACGAGCGCAACCCTCATCCTTAGTTGCCAGCGGTTCGGCCGGGAACTTTAGGGAAACTGCCAGTGACAAACTGGAGGAAGGCGGGGACGACGTCAAGTCATCATGGCCCTTATGGTGTGGGCTACACACGTACTACAATGGCAATTACAATGAGCTAGCTATACTGCAAGGTAACGCAAATCTTTGAAAAGTTGTCTCAGTACGGATTGCCTTCTGCAACTCGAAGGCATGAAGTTGGAATCGCTAGTAATCGCAGATCAGCATGCTGCGGTGAATACGTTCTCGGGTCTTGTACACACTGCCCGTCAAGCCATGGAAGTTTATTTTACTCGAAGCTAGTGAGCTAACCGCAAGGAGGCAGCTATCTACAGTGGGATAAGTGACTGGGGTTAAGTCGTAACAAGGTAGCCGTAGGTGAACCTGCGGCTGGATTACCTCCTTTTATTTAGGCTTATGCCTAACAAATCTTTCGCTGTCTTTACATGCGTTCTTTCCGTCGCTCTTTATCATGGAACCTCCTATTTCTCCTCATCTTCAGATCTATAGGCTTCCTTTTGCTGCGCTTTTATCCATAAGTCATAGGATCACCGGTTTCCTCCTGTCTCTCCTTCTTATTTCCTTTATCTGGTATGTCTTTGCTTTCCTGTATTTTCCATCCTCTTTTTTCTGTTCCATTTTAGGCTTTTTCTTTTCGGGACTTATAGGAAGGTTTTTTTCATTCTCTTTTTTGTTATTTTTTTGTTACCATTTTTGTAGTGGTCTCAGGCATCTTTTTTGTGATTATTGCGGTGGTTTTTCCCAACTTGCCGTAAAGCTTGGCAACTTTTTTGTTGTTGCTTCTTCCATTTTGCTCTTTCTTTTCGTACTTTTGTCTACTTCTCTGGTTTTATGAAGGCTGATGTTAGATTTTGGCAGATGCAGCGTCTTACTGCTTTCTTGCTAATTCCATTATTCCTTTTTCTTCTAATTTCCTTGACTCTTTCTATCGAGGGGGTTCTCCCACTGGATCTGGAGATCTTGAAGGATCGCTTTTTTGTCTTATCAGCGATTCTCTTGTTTGCTTTGGTTTCTTTATACCACTCTATGTTGGGTCTACGTGTGATAGTTGAGGATTATATTTCTTCAGTTTTTTTGTGTAAGCTTTGTCTTCTATTGGTGAATTTATTTGTTGGATTTTCCGTATTTGCGGTTATCGGAATTATTTACAAGCTCCTGTAGTACCTTTTTATGGACTTGATATCAAGACTGGATCTTCTTTTGGCTGAGCTTGTGAGTTCAACTTTCGGGTTTGTTCTTGATCCTAGGCTTTCTTTTTGGGTTCCAGCGAAGAAAAGGGAACATGGGGATTTTTCTACGAATGTCGTGTTCTTTCTCGCGAAAGAATTGATTATGCCTCTTGAAGAGCTGGCTCAGCGTATTGCCATAGCTCTTGAAGAAAGAGGGAATTTGATCAAGGTAGTTGCTGTTGCTTCAGGTGGATTTATAAATATCGTTTTGAACCCTCTGGTTTGGGAAGATTTTCTGAGATCCGTGAACCAGCAAGGCTCAAATTATGGTTTTTCAAATATTGGCTGTAATACTCCAGTTAATCTTGAATTTGTTTCCGCAAACCCTACAGGGCCGTTACACCTAGGTCATGTTAGAGGGGCAATCATCTTTGATGTGTTTGCAGAATTGCTCAGCAAGTTTAATTTCTCTGTGACACGTGAGTACTATATCAATGATGCGGGAAAGCAGATAGATTTGCTTCTTTTGTCGGTTTTCATACGCTGTACTGAACAAGTGACAGGAAAGTCCGTGGAGAATTTTCCTGCTGGCTGTTATGCTGGTGATTACATAAAAGAGATAGCAGCGGAGTTACAACTCGTTTGTCCTGGGGTGGATTATGGGAAGTTGAATTTAGATGAGTTCATAGAATCTTTTAAGGAAATAGTGCTGGATCTGATGATGAAGATGATCAGGGTAGATCTGGAAAAGCTGAATATCAGTTATGATTGTTATGTTAGGGAGCAGGATTTGCATAAGGACGGCTATATCGAGAGTGCTATAAGCATTTTGGCTGAGCGTGGCTGTATAAAGGAAGAGGAGCTTCCGGCTCCAAAAGGTAAGGTGGCGGATTGGGTAGAAAGAAAGCAATTAGTTTTCCTTTCTAAACACTTTGGGGATGATGAGAATAGAGCGTTAAAAAAAGCTGATGGAAGCTGGACATATTTTGCGTCGGATATAGCTTATCACTTTCACAAAATCCAGAGAGGTTTTATGAATATGATAGTTGGGTTAGGAGCTGACCATGCTGGGTATGTAAAAAGGCTTTCTGGTATAGTAGAGGCTTTATCTAAGAACACTGCAAGCATTTATGTTAAGCTGTATAATCTTGTGAATCTGTTTAGGAATGGTAAACCGGTAAAGCTCTCTAAGAGGAATGGTAATCTCATTACAATCGAGGATGTACTTGAAAGTGGTATAACAGTAAACGAGATAAGATTCGCTATGTTGACCAAGAGCAGTGAGGTTGTCTTGGATTTTGATTTGGATAGATTTGTCAATACTTCATATGACAATCCATTATTTTATGTCCAATATGCGCATGCTCGTTGTGCATCGCTTCTGACGAAGCATAAAATGTCCGGTGAGTGTAATGTTTCTCTAATGCAAAGTGGGTACGAACTCGAACTAATGAAGGTACTGAGCAAGTTGCCGTCATTGTTCAAAAGTATTGTTGGCTCAGGGGATGTACACAAGCTGACTTTCTATCTGCAGGAAGTCGCAGAGAAATTCCATGCCTTATGGAATGCTGGGATGAAGGATAAGCAACTTAGGTTCATTGTAGAAGAGAACCCAAGTCTTACCAATTCGAGACTATTCTTGGTGAGTGCAGTGAAGAACACCATAGCATCAGTGCTCGGAGTGCTGAAAATACAACCAGCTGAAAGCATGTAAGGAAATACCCGACAAAGGGAACTCAGCTCCACCTCTGGAGAGAAATGGAGCACAAGAACAGCACAAGCGGGGTCCAGATGCCACTGTATTACTTCCGCTCACCCATTAAGTTCAGAAGACTGATGAAAATATTGATGAAATCAAAATATAAAGTGAGTGCACCCAGTATAGCAACCTTGGAGAGTGCCGATTCACCAGCGTTGCTTGCCAAGTAATATGAATCTTTGATGCGCTGTACATCATAAGCAGTGAGTCCTGTGAAGATTATCACGCCAAGAAAAGATACCGCAAAGTACACAGCAGCGCTTTGTAGAAAAATGTTCACTATAGAAGCGATCAGAATACCGACTACCCCCATTATCAGAAAAGAGCCCATAGCTGTAAGATCGGCCTTTGTATTGTTTCCAAAAAGTGCCATCGCCCCAAACATCGAAGCTGAAATAAAGAAAACCCTTGAAACGCTAGTGCCCGTGTATGCGACAAATATCCAAGATAACGAGAGTCCCATAAGCACCGAAAATCCCCAGAAAAGTAACTTAGCACTATCAGAGGTCATACTTGACACCTTCGCACTAAAGATGAAGACGAAAACAATGGGTGCGAACATAACTACCCACTGAAGGGGAGTCTGATACAATAGCGATAGCATACTAGGAGAAGTCGAGACAAGGTACGCAGTAACGCCAGTGATGCCTAAAGCAATGGCCATATAGTTGAAAACCTTTACCATATATGAGCGAAGACCCTCGCTCTGAGAAGTCGATTCCGCAAAGGTAGAGGAATAACGATTTATAAAACTCATATAAGCACAACTTCCTAGATAAACAAATGTAATTGTACAACAACTGAGTGTGTTATTACACCCCTTTATTTTCGAGAGTGAACCTTCTACTTGCTGTTAACAAATTCTGTACATATTTTGACTTCTGAGGAAAGTAAGAAGCATCCTCCAGTGAAAGCTGGAGGAGTGCACCAGTTTATTTTTCATTCCTGATGCTATCAAGCCTCATGAAACGAGGCTTGATAAACGATAAACTGCTATAATGACCGTGGTGAGTCTTGATTTCTAAGGTTCCTTTGCGCTGCGAGAGGGTTTTGCGCATCAGAGAGACTGCTCATTTTAGACTTTCTTAGATCTGCTATCACACGCGGATGGCTCAATAGTTCCCCGAATTTTTCTGAGTCCCAAGATATTTTTGTTGGACTTTGTTCCCTGCTGAGAGCTTTTCTCATTTCGGTTAAATCTCCGTGTGATCTTGTAGGAGAAGGTTCCCTGCTGAGAGCTTTTCTCATTTCGGTTAAATCTCCGTGTGATCTTGTAGGAGAAGGTTCCCTGCTGAGAGCTTTTCTCATTTCGGTTAAATCTCCGTGTGATCTTGTAGGAGAAGGTTCCCTGCTGAGAGCTTTTCTCATTTCGGTTAAATCTCCGTGTGATCTTGTAGGAGAAGGTTCCCTGCTGAGAGCTTTTCTCATTTCGGTTAAATCTCCGTGTGATCTTGTAGGAGAAGGTTCCCTGCTGAGAGCTTTTCTCATTTCGGTTAAATCTCCGTGTGATCTTGTAGGAGAAGGTTCCCTGCTGAGAGCTTTTCTCATTTCGGTTAAATCTCCGTGTGATCTTGTAGGAGAAGGTTCCCTGCTGAGAGCTTTTCTCATTTCGGTTAAATCTCCGTGTGATCTTGTAGGAGAAGGTTCCCTGCTGAGAGCTTTTCTCATTTCGGTTAAATCTCCGTGTGATCTTGTAGGAGAAGGTTCCCTGCTGAGAGCTTTTCTCATTTCGGTTAAATCTCCGTGTGATCTTGTAGGAGAAGGTTCCCTGCTGAGAGCTTTTCTCATTTCGGTTAAATCTCCGTGTGATCTTGTAGGAGAAGGTTCCCTGCTGAGAGCTTTTCTCATTTCGGTTAAATCTCCGTGTGATCTTGTAGGAGAAGGTTCCCTGCTGAGAGCTTTTCTCATTTCGGTTAAATCTCCGTGTGATCTTGTAGGAGAAGGTTCCCTGCTGAGAGCTTTTCTCATTTCGGTTAAATCTCCGTGTGATCTTGTAGGAGAAGGTTCCCTGCTGAGAGCTTTTCTCATTTCGGTTAAATCTCCGTGTGATCTTGTAGGAGAAGGTTCCCTGCTGAGAGCTTTTCTCATTTCGGTTAAATCTCCGTGTGATCTTGTAGGAGAAGGTTCCCTGCTGAGAGCTTTTCTCATTTCGGTTAAATCTCCGTGTGATCTTGTCGAGCACGATTCTGCCTGGCTGCCGATATCCTTTTCCGTTGAACTCAGAACACTATTCCCTTTTCTAGAGGGTGCCACTACTCTTTGTTCGTCTTTATTGATATTGCGCTCTTTATTGATATTGCGCTTCTTAACGACAGGGCTAGCGGAACTAGAAGAGTTAGGACTTATTTGCGTAGAATTGCTGCTTTCCAGGAAACGTTTTCTAGGAGTTGGTTTTGGTACTGTTCCGTTGATATCTGTCTGAGTTATCCCCCTGATGTTGTTCTGCGTGATAGTTGGAGCTGTAGCACTCGATGGAGTAATACCTTTAGCGCTATTCACTTGAGTTGTTGCATGCGTCCTATTAACTTGCGCATAGATTGGAATAGCCTTACCGGACTTCTCCATTGCGGGATGATCAGTTCTGAAAACCGGGTGGTACACTACTTGTTCACGGGTATTTAGTATATAATGCAGAGGTTTTTTATCCCAGGGTTCGTCATAAATTTGTTCTTCATTATTACTGTTGCTTGGCACTGTCTGTTCTGATAGAAAATTGTCTGGGCATATCTGATTAGTAATGCCATCTACATCTTCGTATATTCCATGTATAGTACTGTTACGTTTGGTATCTTTATGGGGCTCTTTATCTACGCTACTGATAGGATCTGAGTGATCAAGAGCGAGATTCGTGGATTCACTAGTATTTGTTCGAGTGGCATCAATATAATCTGTTCTCAGCGAGGAAAGAATATTTTCGTCATTTAGGGCATCTGGTGATGCACTTGCCGTTAATAGCTCTCTTGATATATTGACGCTATTGCTCTGTACTACCACGTCAATATCCACTGCTGAATCTTTTGTTGATGTGTTGTTCTCTATAGAAGTCTTGGACGCAACGTTTTCTTCAGTGGCAGAATGATGCGCTGAATTTTTGTTTCCTGAAAAAAATTCCGCCATTTCCACGTCTTTTACTGTGCCATTGACGTATTTTTCTAGATGCTTACTTGTAATAGGGCGTCCATTGACTACAACTTGATGCATTACCACGTCTGTTGGTGAAGAAATTTCTAGCCCCTTTTCTGGCTCCTTTGTAGCTTTGAGCGCGTTTCTAAGACTGCCGAAGAAGGATTTGATGAGACTTGTAGCTGGAGAACCACTCTTTCTCTTTTTGAGGTCACTCTTTGAGTGTGTCGAATCTGTATCTCCGTCAGATAGACTAGAGTTTATAGATCTTAGTGTTCCTTCAGATTTATTTGAAGACAAGGATTCGTTACTACTTGAATTGCTTTCTTTTGACTTGTCTTTCCTTTGGAATCCGCCTGGAAGCTTGATCAGTGGGGTCCCTTGAACTGTGGGCATGTTATAAGTGAATAATTAGATTATTCTAATGGTAGCATATTATTACTAATAAAATCTTGTAATTCTATATTTCTTCATAAAAGCCACTAGCAGGATCCTAGAAATTAATACTTCCAGGCTTCTAGTTTACGGATGTAAATGGATTCTCCTTCGCGATGTAAGTCAATTGAGGTAAAACCTTGCAGATTCCGATCAGAATGTTACACTGGACGGGTGTGGTCAGCGTAAGCTTTTCTATAGTAAAACTTAGTACGTTACTTTCACAATCATGTTAGAGAGGTTTTGTATATGGCTAAAGTAGCAAGTAAAACAAACCCAGGTAGACAAAAGGGTTCGAAAGCCACAAAAACTTACAACGGGAAACCGGTGCAGCCCTCTATGTATATTCACAGACACTCCAAGGGGAAGAATATTTCTTACATGGGTGCGGAGTATGAGAATGGAGATCCTGTAGAGGATGGTGATTCATCCAGTGGGATGCCAGTAAGGTGGGATAGTATCTGATTCTATGATAAGCGTTACTATCAACGGCAAAAAGCTGTCTGTGGAGCCTGGATATAGTGTTATCCAGGTCTGCCAGATGGCGGGTGTCGAGATCCCGAGGTTTTGCTATCATGAACGTCTAAAAATCGCTGGAAATTGCAGGATGTGCTTGGTTGAAATCGAAGGTGGTCCTCCAAAGCCGATTGCATCTTGTGCCATGCCTGTTGCTGATGGTATGGTGGTTCACACTGATACACCTAAAATCAGAGAAGCTAGGGAAGGAGTAATGGAATTCCTTCTTGCAAACCATCCGCTTGATTGTCCCATATGTGATCAGGGTGGTGAGTGTGATCTCCAGGATCAAGCGATGCTCTATGGTAAGGGTGTGAGTCGTTTCCCCTACCAGAAGAGGGCGGTGTCCAGAAAGGATTTCGGGCCCTTGATTGCCACGGAAATGAATCGGTGCATACTCTGTAGTAGATGCGTCCGTTTTCTCTCTGACGTCGCTGGTGTGGACGAGTTAGGCATGACCGGAAGGGGTGGCGATGCTGAAATAAGTACTTATATCAAGAAAGCCATTTCATCGGAAATATCAGGTAACATCATCGATCTCTGTCCTGTTGGAGCACTCACCTCTAAGCCATATGCATTCACTGCGCGCTCGTGGGAACTCAATAAGATTGACAGCGTAGACGTGCTTGATGCTGTTGGTAGCAATATCAGAGTGGATGTCAGAGGGCAATCCGTGATGCGTATATTGCCAAGATTAAATGAGGAGATAAATGAAGAATGGCTCTCTGATAAAGCGCGATTTTCCTATGATGGTCTCAGGGTGCAGCGATTGGATAGATGCTACATCAGAGTTAATGGAAAACTCGAGGAATGTACATGGGATAGAGCTCTTTCCGAGATTGTTAAGCGGATTGATATCGTGAGCCGTGAAGAGATCGCGGCTATTGCTGGGAATCTGATTGATGTTGAATCAGCTTTTCTCCTGAAAAGAATGATGGATAAACTTGGTGTTTCCAAGCTTGAGTGTAGGCAGGATGGCGCTACTTATCCCGTCTCTGATCGGAGTTTGTATACCTTTAATTCCACTATTTCTGGAATAGAAAAATCAGACTTGTGTTTCCTGGTGGGCGCGAATCTCAGAGTGGACGCTCCACTCATCAATGCAAGATTAAGAAAGAGATGGTTAGCTGGTGATTATAAGGTGATTGGTCTCGGCTGCGGTGATGTTAAGCATACCTTTGATGTTCATGACCTAGGTGATTCGGTGTCTACGCTGGTGGACATAAAAGAGGGAAAACACGAAGACTTTCTGAGTTTAGTCGGAAAGTCCATGAATCCGATGATGATAATTGGTCCGGATATGCTGGCTCGCCCAGATGCTAGTTACGTTCTATTCTTGCTGCGTTCGATTGCTGAACAATTTTCTTTCATTCGCGATGACTGTAATAACTTTTCCGTCTTGCAGCGGCACTCCGGTACTGTTGGAGCGCTGGATATAGGTTTCCACCATCAAGGTGGCTTGAGTTCGGTTTTATGTGGGGATACCAAGGTGGTGTATCTCCTCGGTGCTGATGAGTGCGTTGACAGCATACCAGAGGATGCCTTTGTTATATATCAAGGACATCATGGTGATAGAGGTGCAGGTAGGGCAGATGCGATTCTTCCAGGATGTTCTTATGTGGAGAAGGACGCAATATACGTCAATACTGAAGGTAGAGCACAGCTTGCCTTTAGAGCGATCTTTCCTCCTGGTGAAGCGAAAGATGATAGAGAAATAATAGCGGACCTAGCACAGAGACTTGGTGTTCCATTCAGTAAAGCCGGCCTTCCTGAAATCAGAGAAAAATTAAGAAAATTGGGTCCCCAGTTTGGGCATATAGGATCTGCTGTGAAGAACAGTGTTACTCCCTATAGGTTCAGTGGTGATTCTGTATTTTCAAGCGATAAAATCACTTTGAGGAGAATAAGTTTTTATATGACAGATCCGATAAGTAGAGCTTCCAGTACTATGGCTAAATGTAGAGAAGAATTCGATGCTTTTGCTAATAATTGTTAAGTTACTACATATAATCTTACTCGCGCTGGCAGTGATACTCTCTGTGGCGTATCTCACGTACGCAGAGCGAAAAGTAATCGCTGCGACGCAACTACGTATAGGTCCGGATCTAGTTGGTCCATTCGGGCTATTGCAGCCAATCGCTGATGCCATGAAGGTGCTGCTCAAGGAGATAGTCATTCCAAGAGCTGCTGGTGCTAAATTGTTTCTCCTTGCACCGGTGATTGTGTTTGTCCTAGCATTAGTTGGTTGGGCTGTGATACCACTCGGTACCTCAGAAGTCGCTGGAGTCGAAGTCCCCACAGTCATAGCGGACATTAATCTCGGTGTGATGTACTTGCTTGCCATCGCTGCCCTCGAAGTATATGGAATAATTATTGCTGGTTGGTCAAGTAAATCTACTTACTCCTTTCTTGGAGCTCTGAGGTCAGCATCGCAGATGATCTCATATGAAATAGTTATTGCACCAGTCATCATAAGTGTCATTCTTCTTGCTGGTTCTCTCAACTTAGCTGAAATAGTGATTGCCAAACATAATCTGCCTTATTGGGTGGACATCTTAATGCTTCCGATGGCCTTTATCTTTTTTGTCTCGATTCTGGCGGAGACAAATAGGCATCCGTTTGATCTGCCGGAAGCTGAAGCTGAGTTGGTCTCTGGATATAATGTTGAGTATTCTTCCATACCATTCGCGTTGTTTTTCCTAGGGGAGTACGCAAACATGATACTTAGCAGCAGCATAATGACTGTATTGTTTCTGGGTGGTTGGTATCCTCCAATTGACTCCTACTTCTTCTCATTCATTCCTGGGTTCGTTTGGTTTATAGCCAAGGTTTCCTTTGTGCTGTTCTGGTTCATAATAGTGAGGGCGACGCTTCCGCGCTATCGTTATGATCAGCTCATGAGGCTGGGCTGGAAGATTTTTCTACCGGTGACTTTTCTCTGGATTCTTATTGTGGGTGCACTGGTATCCTTCGGTTTTATTTAGTGCTTGCCTGTTTTATTTTTGGGGTCAAGTGTGATACCCATACTCGGTGGAGAGGTTTTCTGATTCCATTAATGGGAAGGCCGTCATAAGAAGCTATTATTTGATTTTTATTTTGTATGTCCTGGATGCGTACTTTTTTTGGTTTCCTATTAGTAGTATCTTCTTTGTCCTCTTGTACACCGCTTCTTATAGGTACTACGGCTGCGACCCTTGCAGTGACTTCAACGCAGGAGAAGAGCATCGGTGCAATCATCGATGATAAGGCGATCTGGTTTAGAGTTGTCAGGGCTCTATCCAACAAAGGTTTTGGTAAAAATATTACGATTTCCGTGAATGAGGGAAGAGTCCTAGTGTCCGGTAGCGTCCCAAGTTCTATGGATAGGATCGCAGTCAGTAAAGTGATATGGACCCAAGAAGGCGTAAGGGAAGTAATGAATGAGCTACAGGTTGAGAAAAGAGAGCAATCTTTTGCTAAATCTGCATGGATTACTGCTCAGATAAAGTTATCCATGCTTTTGAAAAGTTCCGTGAAATCGTTCAATTACACTGTCGAAACCCACGACGGTACAGTCTATCTTCTTGGTATTGCACAAAGCAAGGATGAGCTTAAAAAGGTATACGATATTGTGAGAAGAGTCGACGGAGTGAAGCAAGTTGTCAGCCATGTTAGACTTAAAAACAGTCCTATACGGAAGATGTAGTGGGTGCATTATCAGCAAAGTGATGTTACAATCAGCTAAGCCCGGATGGAATTTCATGGGAACCCGGTCAGGGTAGGAATACAGCAGCCGTGCCTTGAGATTCCAGGCTGGGCTTCCGGCTTAGTTGCGTGGCTCCACCATGGTTTCTGGGTCAACTATTTTATCGAACTCCTCACCTGAGATCAGTTTTAACTCTACTGCTGCTTCTTTCAGAGTGCAGTCCTTTGAGTACGCTAGCTTAGCAATACTAGCTGCCTTGTCATATCCGATGTGTTTGTTCAGTGCGGTTACTAGCATCAGTGACCTTTCAAGTATAAGGCGGATCTGTTTCTTATTTGCAGTTATACCGCAGACGCACTTTTCAGCGAAGCTTTTCATACTATCTGCTAATAAACGTGCTGATTGCAGCACATTGTATATTATCACTGGTTTGAAGGTGTTTAGCTGAAGCTGTCCGCTTGCTCCAGCGACTGTGACTGTAAAATGATTCCCCATCACTTGTGTACATACCATAGTCAGAGCTTCACACTGTGTTGGATTGACTTTGCCCGGCATTATAGAAGACCCTGGTTCATTTGCGGGCAGAGTAAGCTCCCCTATGCCACATCGTGGACCGGAAGCAAGTAGTCGTATATCGTTACCTATTTTCATCAACGACGTTGCTAACACATTCAAATTGCCGCTGAGCTCAACTAGTACATCGTGTGCAGCAATCATCTCACACTTATTTCCGGCTGGAAAGAAAGATACACCTGTGATTTTTGAAATCTCGTCGACTATCTTTTTATCGAATCCCTTCTTCGTATTGAGACCAGTACCTACTGCCGTGCCTCCTTGTGGTATTTCATATAACCTATTTAGATTCTCATTAAGGCGTTCTTTACTCTTAGCAAGCTGGGCCCGGAAACATGAAAACTCCTGTGCAAGTGGGATAGGAGTTGCATCCTGCATGTGAGTTCGTCCGATTTTTATGATACCTTCGAAGTCTGTTATTTTTTCCGAAAGTACATCCATAAGATATGATAGAGATGGTATAAGCGATTCTCCAATCATCTTTACAGCAGCAATACGCATGGCTGTAGGGAATGTATCGTTGGATGATTGGCACATATTGATGTGATCGTTCGGATGTATTGGGCTTTTACTACCTAATACACCATTGAGTTTCTCTATTGCCCTGTTTGCAATGACTTCATTAACATTCATGTTTGTTTGGGTCCCTGAGCCAGTTTGCCAGACTGAGAGTGGAAATTGATCATCTAATTTCTCAGAGATAATTTCATTACATACTTCCTCTATAACCGGTAAATATTCCTTTCTGAGTAAACCTTCATTTGCATTTACACGCGCTGCAGCCAGTTTTATCACAGCAATAGCTCTGATCACCTCAATTGGAATCTTTTCCGTACCTATCTTAAAATTCTCTATAGATCGCTGCGTCTGAGCTCCCCAGTAACTCTTTTTCGGTACATTTATTTCCCCTATTGAGTCCTTTTCAATTCTGTAGTCCATTGGCGCTAGTGAAGATGTACACACGGTATTATAATCCCTCCTTTAGCGATCCTCAAATAGAGCTCCTTTAATTTTGGTATATAGGCAAGGGCCAATCACTTATGATGTGAGAGCCTATACAAGTTTAGTAAAGCATTTATGATACATTCTCGATTTGAGTAAATTCAGTGTTCGAATAGGATATTTGTCTAAGTGTATTTATGATATTTTTTTTTACGTGAACAAAACTCTCATCTGGAAGGCCGATCACAATCTTGATCTCGGTTGTGATGAGATACTTTACATCAGCCGATTCAAGCACACCAAGAACCTTGTTTAAATTCTCGAATTCCGTCAGAAAAGAAGAACCAACAATCGTAATGAGTGTTAGGTTGGGGGTGCACTTGAATCCAGCTGGTAGATCTATTTTTCTGTACTCAGAGACCTCAAGAATCGCTGAAGCATTGCTCCCTATTACGGAAATGGATTCAACTTCTATTAAGGATTGTTCCAGAAATGTTAATAAGCACTGTTTCTCAGCGTCGATCATAACTCTTTCTTCGCTGAAGGTCAGGCCAAAAATTTGTAGTTCTTCGATGTTATCTACGATCTTTGTTTGTACAGACGTGCTTGGTTCAAAACTGGATTTGATAAGTATATTACTTACACCTTTCCGTGCGATATCAAGGGCCCTACTATGTAACACTTTTTCCTTCAGCGACATTTCCAACAGCTGTGAATATCCGATTTGTGGAAGATGTTCGGCTTCTTTAGCATGTGCCCTAGGGTCCGTAGAAAATACACCTTCGACGTCTGTATAGATCTCGCAGCTGATTGCATTGAGGGATTTTGCCAAGGCAGTAGCAGTAATATCTGAGCCGCCACGACCAAGTGTCGTCAATCTACCAAGATACACACCCTGGAAACCAGCTACTACCACTACATACTTTTGGTTTATGTAATCTAGTATTTTCTCAACACAAACACTCCTTATTCTCGCTTTTGAATGGAATCCATCTGTTTCTATTGGTAGCTGCCATCCCATCAAGGATATCGCTTTGATTCCTATCTCCCCGAGTGCCAGTGTAAAAAGTCCACAGGAGACCTGCTCGCCAGCTGAAAGCACGACATCTGAGGAATCATTATCTTGAACATCGAAAGCCTCAATATAGTCAACTAGGGAATCAGTGTAACTTCCCATAGCGGATACAACCACGACAACTGAGAATCCTTCGGACACGGCACGCTCAACTATTGATACACACCTCCTTATATGCTTCAGGGAGCTCAGTGAAGAGCCCCCGAATTTTTGTACCTTGACCTTAAGGGCACCTTCTTGTGAAATAGGCACAGTTGCTGGATTCCCTAAAAGAAGCGCTTCCTGTTACTATAGCCATCATCACCATCTGTGGCGTGAGACTTGTCAGCACGTGGTCTTCTGTGACCTGAACCCGAGCTCGAGCTTGAGCTCCGCTGATCCCTATAAGATGGTCTACTGGTACTACTGCCAGAGCGTCCCCCAGATCCCGAATCTCCACTAGAACCCGATCTATCCTCAGTGACACGCATAGTCAACTTGATCTTTCCGTCAGGGCTGATGTCCTTGACACGGACGGTTACAGCTTGTCCCTCAGTGTGAGACGCACGAATATCATTGACACGCTCTTTACTGATTTCACTGATGTGGACCAGCCCCTCCTGCCTGTTTGGAAGAAGAACAAATAAACCAAAATCGACTATGCTTACTATTTTCCCTTCATATATCTTGCCGATGCTGATTTTTACAGGAGCACTACCCGTATTCTCAGTGAAGCCAGAGACTGCATCAATTCTGGCTTTCGCCTTCATTAGCGTTTCTTTGCTGTCGGCCATGATATGCACGAAGTTATTTGCATCGATATCGATCTTACTTGCAGTATCGCATGAAATCCCTTTGATTGTTTTTCCTCCGCTACCTATGACCTTGTGCACAACGTCTTTATTGATTTCATAACAAAGTATTTTTGGTGCGGAGCTCTTTACATCTTGTCTAGGGGCACTTATTGCATCTAGCATCTTTCCAAGGATGTACATCCTTCCTTCTAATGCCTGATTTAACGCCTTTTCGATGATCTCAACACTGATTCCTTGGACCTTCATGTCCATCTGCAGTGCTGTGATACCACTTCCCGTTCCCGCGACTTTGAAATCCATGTCACCAAGTGCATCCTCATCTCCAGAAATATCACTTAGGATGGAATACTTCTCGCCATCGGTTATTAGACCCATAGCGATCCCAGCAACATGCTTTGTCACCGGAACACCAGTGTCCATGAGTGCCAATGAGGAGCCACAGACTGTAGCCATAGAGGAAGAGCCATCAGATTCCGTGATTTCAGAAACTATTCGTATGGTATACGGGAAAGTAGCCTTTGTTGGTAACATAGCTTTTAGTGCTTTGAGTGCCAAGCGTCCGTGACCGATTTCCCTTCTTCCAGGGGCGCGCAACGCACCGACTTCCCCAACTGCATAAGGTAGGAAGTTATAATGTAAAAGCACAGACTCTCTTCTTTCACCATCGATGTCATCCATGATCTGCTCGTCCTGGTAAGATCCGAGTGTTGTGACGACAAGACTTTGTGTCCCACCACGTGTGAACAAAGCAGAACCATGCGTTCCGGGTAAGTAGTCTAATGAGATGCTAATAGGACGTATTTCAGAAAGACCTCTGCCATCGATTCTTACTCCGTTTTCTAGAGTATTTCTCTTGACAATTTCCTTCTCCACTTTCTTTATGAAGAATCTGACCTCAGCATCAGTGAAACCCATCTCTCCAAATTTAGCGTAGGCATCAAGGTAAATCACATCGAGTAAGGTGTAACGCTCCTCTTTATTCTTTATCTGTGCATCATACACTGCCTTCAAGCTTTCCTCATATGTCTCCTTGACTTTGCTATAAAGCTCAGCATTCTCATATAACACACCGACAGACTTCTGTTTAGGAATACCAACAAGAAACTCATTGATGAATGCCACGACTGGCTTAGTACTTTCCAGTGCATCTTTGAGTGCAGAAACCATCTCCGGCTCTGAAACTTCATTAGCTTCAGATTCGACCATGACCACTGAATCTTCTGTACATGCAGCGAACAGTTCTAGTACAGAATCAGATTCCCTACTTTGGTTATGTGAGATTGTTCCATCAGCATTTTTGACGATATTCACTCCGACGACTGGTCCTTCAAACGGAATTCCGGACAATTTCAATGCCACGGAAGCCGCTATCAAGGCAGGTACCTCGGGTAGGACGCTCTTGCTATCATGTGCGAGCAGTTTACATACGATATTTACTTCATTAACCAGGTTTTCCTGGATAAGTGGCCTGATCGCTCTATCAATGACCCTAGAAGCTAGAATTTCTCTTTCTGTGAGTTTGCCCTCGCGCTTAAAAAAGCCGGTCGGAATACGGCCAAGAGCATAAGACTTAGCCAGGAAATTTGTCACCAGAGCTAAGCCCGATAAATCAGATGGCTTACCTGCAACAGCAGAATCTTTCTGAACTGTCACAGCAGCCAGTATTACAGTTCCACCATAAGATACGGAAGCAACTCCCGCAGTTTGGCGTGCCACCTCGCCCGTTTTTATGTGCAGATCTTTACCTTTCCATTTTATGGAGGATTCCTTTATTTCAAACATTATTTATTTTCTTATATTGAGCATTTTTATCAAATTTTTACAGCCCTGTTGATCATTTTTTGCAAGATAGTTGAGTAACCTGCGTCTCTTGCTGATGATTTTCAGCAAACCCAGTCTGGACGCATAATCTTTCTTAAACTCCTGCAAATGCCTGGTTAAGTTGTTTATACGCTCGGTGAACAGAGCAACTTGCACAAAAGCAGAACCCGTATCATTGTCTGCGATTCTGAACTTTTTTATTATCTCAGATTTTTCATTAATCATAATCTCCTACAAAAAGTCACGTAAAAGGCGAGTCCACATAACACCCTTTGTTAAAAGAAATTAGCAGACTAGAACACATTCTAATACGAATTACTGAAAAGATCTATGAGGATGATCCTTCCATAGAAAACACCACTTTGACGATCATCACGATATCATTCTGCCGGATGATGGAGATTTGAAGGTAATCATCTATAGAGCAGACAAGCTAACCCCTGCTTTGTGATGATATAATTGTTTTTGATATTACTCGCCAAAGACATTCTCGAATATGTAATCAACATGTTTCAGATAGCCTTCATAACAAAAAAGCCTTTCTATGTTATCAAGATCAACACGCGCATCTTTTTTCAGGTGTTCGATAAACGAAGAATTCTTATCGTTCCAAGTTTTCATAGCGTTTTCCTGGACTATTTCATAAGCTTCTTCCCTAGTCTTGCCAGATTCCACGAGTGCCAGCAGCACTTTTTGCGAGAAGATAAGTCCACGAAGAAGATTAAGATTATCAGTAATATTATCCTCGAAGACTAGTAGTTCACTTACTACTTTGGAAAGTCTATCTAACGCGAAATCCAGGGTTATGCATGCAGTAGGTGCAAGAACTCTTTCAACTGAGGAATGGGAGATATCCCTTTCATGCCACAGGGGAACGTTCTCAAGGAATGGAATGACAGTGCTTCTGACTATACGTGCTAACCCCGTCAGGTTCTCACTGAGAACGGGATTTTTTTTGTGTGGCATAGCAGAACTACCTTTTTGACCCGGGGAAAAGAATTCGGCGCATTCGAGGACCTCAGTCCTTTGTAGATGCCTGATCTCAGTTGCGATATTTTCCATGGAAGACGCTATCACAGCCAGTATTCCGAAAAAAACTGCATATCTGTCCCGTGGTATTACTTGTGTCGCCGGAATCTCAGGAACTAGATCTAACTCTTTTGCGATGTATTCCTGTATGAAAGGGTCTATACTAGCGAACTGCCCTACAGCTCCTGAAATCTTGCACACGGATATTTCCTTTATTGCATCTAGCAGTCTAGCACGATTTCTTTTGAACTCTTGGTAAAAACGTGCGAATTTTAGACCTAAAGTCATTGGCTCAGCGTGGATTCCATGACTTCTACCAACACAGGTAGTATCTTTATATTTTAGAGCCTTCTCCTTGATTGCCCCAAGGACGCGATCCAGATCATCCAACAGCAACAATCCTGCTTTCCTAAGCTGCAGCGAGAAGCAGGTATCTATGACATCGGAACTAGTCATGCCCATATGTATATATCTGGAAGCAGGGCCGACAGACTCAGCGACGCTTGTCAAGAACGCTATCACATCATGTTTGACTGTTGCCTCGACAGCCGCTATTCTCTCGAGGTTGAATGAGGCTTTAGAAAGGATCACTTCCAAGCTATCGGATGGGATGTTGCCAAGCTTACTATGCGCCTTGCATACGAGAAGCTCTATTTCCAGCCACAGCGAAAACTTAGTCTCATCGCTCCAAATAGAGGCTGCCACCTCCCTGGTGTACCTGGGGATCATAAGGGAAGAATTATAAATTACACTTCCAGCGTATCTCCAGCATCTGACGGTCTCTCTTTAGATGCATCAAGTACATGGACCCTGAGAAGGCACTCAACCTCTGGATGTAGGAAAATCTTGACTTCATGAGCACCCAGCTCTTTTATGGGTGAACCGAGGACTATATTTTTCTGCGATACTTCGATTCCCTTTTTGGATAGCGCTGCGACTATATGCTTGGCATTAACTGCCCCGAACAGGAAACCCCTCTCTGCCTGTGCGTATATAGGGAGGACATCAATCGCAGAAAAAGACTCTGCTAATTTCGAAGCAGCCTCCAATTCTGCGGCTTGCTGCATAGCCAACTTTTCCTTTTCCTGTTCCAAGATGGCCAGATTAGCTTTCGTGGCACGGACGGCCTTGCCGAGAGGAATAAGGTAATTCCTGGCGAAACCCTTCTTTACAGTCAAGACATCACCTACACTACCGAGTTTCCGCGTAGTCTCCTTCAGAATAACTAACATAATGATTGAATATTATCTATTTTTTGTGACGATCGCAGTAAGGCACAAGTGCGAGAAACTTCATCTTTTTCACTTCCTTTGCCATTTTTCTCTGTTTTTTCGCTGGTAGACTCGTAAACCTCCTCGAGAGCGTACGCCCAGCTGAAGTCATAAAACGCTTCATAAAAGCTACGTTTTTGTAGTCAAAGTTCTCAATTGCCAGGTCGACTTCTGACTCGCTTTCCGGATCGATCGGGGCGTCGGTACGAGATTTTCTAGCTTCTTCCATAAATCTGGTTATAAACTCTATGATTGCTCTACTGCTGATACTGAGGGAGTTTTAGTGAGATACCCTCTTCAGACAATTTTAATTTCTTCTTCTTCTGTAAGAGATAGCGTAACACGAGGTCGTTGTACTTTAACTTCGCTTCGAACTTGTGCAAGGAAGACGGCTCAGCCGAGATCACAAACATGAAATAATTCGCTTTAGTATGATTCTTTATCCTATATGCGGGACTTAAAAGTCCCCAGCTTTCTTGCCTGAGAACCTTAATGTTATTCTCAGCGAATATAGCATTGAAGTTATCCATCAAGTTGCATACACCACCCTCGGTGAGAGAGCTACTGGCAAGAAACACACATTCATAAATGTGAAAGCCCATACAACACCAGTTACACTTAAAAGGTCAATGCTAGCAAGAAAATTTCTATTTGACAAGTATGACCTGGCTATCCTCTCGAGTTGAGATGTTGTTCTTTTCAGAGGGATATTTTTGATATTTTTTGGAATTCAATCTCTGAAATTCTTCTCGAAAAATTATGCTTGAGGCCATGGTTAGTATTTACTGAATAATGAATATCTTCAGTATTCTCTTAGTCGCGCGTTTTTGCAAAGAATCCAGTATGGGTGTAGTATTGTGGATGCGTGCTTTATATGTCAGTGGATGTTTCGTCTTTTTTTGTTTTGCATTCTCCTTACCAACTTTGTCGGTGCTAGGGAACACGTACAAATTGTTGGTTCGAGCACTGTGTTTCCATTTATAAGCGTCATCTCTGAGGAGTTTGCGCGGACCTACAGGGTGCAGACTCCAATGGTGGAATCCACAGGTACTAGTGCTGGATTCAAGCTTTTCTGCATGGGTGTCGGTGAAGCTCATCCTGACATTGCAGTTTCGTCGCGCAGGATTGATGAGACGGAGTTGGCCTTGTGCAAGGTGTACTCAGTCGATAAGGCAGACATATTGGAGATAAAACTTGGTGAGGATGCCCTTGTCATAGCCAGTGATGCCGGGAGTAATTTTCGTTATCAATTTTCCAGTGATGATATTTTCAGAGCGATTGCGTTTTATATTCCTAGCGGGATGAGCCTGATTAAGAATCCGAACAAGCGCTGGATTGATATAGATAGTAAAAGATTCTATGATTCAGAGATAAAGATATACGGACCACTCAAGAATACTGGTACCTTTGAATCGATAAAACAGCTTATTCTGTTTCGCCATTGTTTGAGTGATCCTGCATTCAAACTCGCTTACGAAAAGGATAAGCTTAGGGGAGCGTGCTCAGTCATACGAGATGATGGTGTCTATGTCGAAGCAAGTAGCGATGAAAACGTAATAGTCCAGAAGCTCGTACGCAATCCTGATGCGTTCGGTCTATTCAGCTATAGTTTTTTTATTAGGAACGCTAGTAAACTTAAATCGCATCAAGTGGATGGTGTGCAACCCAGTTATGAAAGCATAATGAGTGGTGAGTATGGTTTAACCAGGCCGATATATCTTTATGTAAAAATTCCGCACTTGGATTTTGTTCCGAACCTTAAAGGTCTCCTGAGGGAGGTTCTGAGTGATAATGCGCTTGGGACTTATGGTTATTTGCGAGCTCTTGGTATGATCCCGGTTCCCGATAAAGATCTGCAAGCTGTGAGGGAGCATGTTAGAGATTTAACTTCTTAACCTTTCTGTGAACTATTTATTGCATACAACCCTGATTACCTTAGTTGTACTCGTGGCTGATATTGCTGTGGAAATCTATGTTCCTGCTCTTCCGAGTATAGCAGCTTTCTTTTCTGCTAGCGCTGAAATCATAAAATTGACTATGGGCAGTAATATACTTGGTATTGCCGTTTCTAGTCTATTCTATGGGGCTCTTTCCGATGCATGGGGCAGGAAACCAGCGCTTATCTTAGGTCTTTCGATTTTTGTAGTGGCTAGTCTTCTTTGCATTTTTTCGACCAGTGTTTTTGTTCTGATATTTTGGAGATTCTTCCAAGGAGTAGGGCAAGGTGTAGCCATGGTTGTCGGATTTGCTAGTGTCAAGGATTTCTACTCTGGTGAAAGATGTGCTCAGATCATATCCAGGTTATCTACTGTAGTCGCAGTTTCCCCTGCATTTGCACCGCTTTTAGGAAGTATGATCCTCGTACATTTTACTTGGCATTACATTTTTCTCTTCCTTGCTTTGATTGCTTCTATATGCCTGTTAATGCTGATTTTTTTCTTCCAGGATACGCTGAAGCATAAGAATCCTTTATCTCTGAGGGCTATATTTGCATCTTATATGCGGGTGATAAGGAATAAGAATTACATTTTATACTCTTTTGTGGTTGTTATAACGTTCATGTGGCTATGGAACGTGATTACTTCTGCTCCATTTTTGCTACTCGAAGACATGAATGTGCCTATGACTGAGTACGGATATCTTGTCGCGATTAACGTCTCTGGATTCGTGATTGGAACGATCTTGAATCATAGATATCTTCACTATGTTGGTCTGAGGAACTTCATAAGATTTGGTTTAACACTTCCATTACTGAGCGAAATACTCCTCATTATTCTCCACTATACTACAGGTTTTTCTGCGCTTCTCCTTGAGTGTATATGGTTTTTCAGCGCTATGGGCCTAGCCTTTGTTATAGGGAATGCTACTACCCTCGTCCTAGATCAAGTAGATGAGCGCGATAATGGCAAGGCAACTGCGTTACTTGTCTTTTTTGAGATGGTTTTTGGTGCTTTAGGTGTCTACATAAACGCACCCTTTTATGATGGAACAATAGTTCCGTTAGCTATTTTCACAATCGGGTGTGTACTTGCCACTATGTTGATGTTGTTAATACTTTTCCGTGTCGATAGAAAAGAAAACACTACCAATCAAGTAGTCCGTTGAGTATGCATTTAAATTAATCTTGTACTCTTCTGTTTCTCCATAGACTTCTTTATTTGGTATTCGCGGTATGCAATATAACTCGTACTTCCTAGGATAATAGTGGCTCCAAATGATGTAGATAAGGAAACGCTTTCTGAGAAAACATAATATCCAATAGCAGTCGAGACGACCAATACAAGGAAATAAAATGGCATCACTACACTGAGTTCGTTTGCGTGCATGATTGCTGCTATTCCACTGACAAAGTAGAACACCACAATCAGACCAAAATAGTGGAAATTCTCCCAAAACAGTGGAGAAACATTCGTGAAATCTTTGAAAGACGCAGGTAACGCGGAAAATAAAGTGACAAATAACATCACGAAAAATGATTGTGTTATGAGGGACTCAGTTTTGCCCCACTTGGAGGTTGCAAGATCGTATGCAACCCATAGGAATGTCACAAGAATGACATACAGCGAGTAATGATTAAAAGCGTGGTAACTAGGGTTTATAATGATTACCGCTCCAATGAAGCCGGTGACTAATGCAGAAGCTCGTCTGATACCGACTTTCTCTCTGAAGATCATGCATGATGCGGCGCTACACATAAGAGGATAGAGAAGAGTGATTGCTGATACCTGAGCAAACTCCATATTGTTATATGCGTACACAAGTAATATCTGCGACGATGCAGTCAGGAGTGCGCGTAACATGTATATTCTCCATAGGGTACTTTGCGCAAGTTCCTTCCTTTTCCAAAGCGCGAAGGGTATGAGAAAGATAAATCCAATTACATTCAAATAAAAAGCAACTACTGCTCTATCCATTTCTGCTCCCAGAATTCTGTAAGACGCGCAAATGAGGGCAGCCGTAAACATATGAAAAAGCATCCATAGTATTGCTCTTAAGTTATAGTTTTTGTGATTCGCATTCATACTCTCAATATTCCTTGCAGTGTCTTTGTAGCAAAAGAATCTCCACAATAATCAGGAGCCCATATTCTACTCCAATTTGTTTTGTCAGAAAGACTCCAATTTTCGTGAAAATTTTATCACTGTACAATACCAGGGAACCGGAAAGATTCAAGTAGATAATATGGTGCCAGATGTCTTCGAAAACTCTGTAGTAAACTTTTGTTAACATAAAGTTATCCTAAATTGCGACTTCTTAATTGTAAGGTCATAACTTATACTAAATTGAAATTAATAAGTCCAACTGCATGGGCGAGAAGATGGTGCAAGTAGGTCTCCATCGATGACTTTTATGTAGAATCTTTTCTGTCATGAGGGGGTCAAAGTGAGATTGACATTCATCTTTTGTATAGTACTGGCTTTCTTATTAGGAGGTTGGCAGGTTAAGAGGTTCCTTATCAAGCGAGGGTTTACAGATAATTTGGAGCGTTGTGCTGTCACGACACTCAACTCTTTCGGTCAGTACTGCAGTTTTACTGGTAAGTTAGTGATCCGGAAGGATAATGTATATTTTCTTTATAAGGATGGTGAGCACTTTTATGTACTTATCTCTGGTGCTACTGATAAGGAATCTTTCTTGGTAAACATCGGCTACGTGAAGAAATCGTCAAAAGAAGAAGCTATAGATATAATCAATCAAAGGCTCGAGTATCCGAAGGAGATGAATCTTGTTGGTCATTTAATACCAATGCGTAGCACGAAGGTCCCTTTCATCAAAAACGACTTGACTAACCTGGAATTATACTACCTGAATTCAAAAGAGCTCTCGAACGTGTTCCAGCTGCCTATGTCTGACTATGTGATTTATTCCACCTCAAATGATTTGATAGAAGATTCTCCCGAAGTATTTGTCCAGCTTCCGAGACCCATTATAAAGGTGATTATGCATCTCTGGTATGCAATCATGTGGTACTCCATCTCTGGCTTCGGATTAGTTTACTACGTGTGTATTTCGCGCAGAAGCAAAAAGTAGTAACCCGAAAAAGATCATAACGCATGCGTCAACCACACTGAAATAGTGTGCTTGATGAGCCCCCTGATGGATATTATCCATTTGCCTTCTTATCCATGAACAAGAAAAACTCTTCGTTATTTTTTGTTCTTTGGAGTTTATCTATTACAAACTCAATGGCATCCGCATCTGTCATCTGGTTCAGGATGCGTCTCAGCACCCACACCTTGTTTAGAATAGATCTATCAAGGAGGAGCTCCTCTTTTCTCGTACCCGATTTAGTTATATCAATGGCCGGGAATAGTCGCTTCTCAGCTAGTTTCCTATCAAGAATTATTTCTGAGTTGCCAGTGCCTTTGAACTCCTCATAGATGAGCTCATCCATCCTGGAACCAGTATCAACAAGTGCCGTACCAATGATTGTCAGCGAACCACCACCTTCAATATTACGAGCTGCGCCGAAGAGGCGTTTCGCCTTTTGCAAAGCGTTGGAATCGACACCGCCGCTTAGAAGCTTCCCAGAAGAGGGAACCACGGAGTTATACGCCCTAGCCAAACGAGTAATTGAATCAAGCAGTATTACCACATGTTTCCCTTGCTCGACGAGTCTCTTTGCCTTCTCAATTGCGAATTCCGCTACATATACATGCTTATCAGCTGGCTCATCGAATGTTGAACTCACAACTTCAGCATTTACAGATCTACGCATATCGGTGACTTCTTCGGGACGCTCGTCGATTAGTAGAATGATGAGATGTATGTCCGGGTAATTACTAGAAATAGAATGTGCGATATTTTGTAATAAAATGGTCTTACCTGTCTTAGGCTGTGCGACGATCAGCGCTCTTTGCCCTCTTCCTAGAGGGGCAATGATGTCAATAATTCTTCCACTTAAATCGCTACTTCTCGAATCTGAAGATTTTTTGGGTTTCTCACATTCCAGTTTTATGGGTGTGTCAGGATAGAAAGGTACCAAGCTCTCAAATGCAATGTACCTCCTAGAGGTGGAGACCGGATTATTATTAATTTCCAGGGCCTTTGCAAGAGCAAAATATCTCTCACCTTTTTTTGGTGCTCTGACCTCACCATAAATTGAGTCACCAGTTCTGATTCCGAGTCTTCTAACTTGTCCCGGGGAAATGTAGACGTCGTCCTGACTTGCCAAGTAGTTGTATGCTGAGGATCGCATGAAAGCAAAACCCTCATTTAAGACCTCTGCTACTCCAGAACTCACTATAGTTTTCCCATTTGGATGATCTGCGACCTCTTTCTGTGCGATCAGGACTATCAAATCCTGCTTAGATGTTCCAGCTAGATTTTGTAAGTTCAGGTTCTCTGCTCTTTTGAGGAGCTCACATGCGGTTTTGGAGCGGAGTTCAGACAGATCTATGAATGCCCCATGATCTGCTTCTTCATTTTGTTCGGGTTGTTCTGCAGGCGTATCCAATTCCTCCTTGCTGCTCCTGTTGGAAAGTTTTAAAGTATTTCTTTTGCCTGACACGTCATCTTGCTTATCTTCTACTAACAATGTGTCATTGGTCCGTGTTTTTAATGCGCCCTCTTGGGCTAAATCTTTGATTAGGGTCATATACTAAATCAGGATGGGGAGTACAAAAATACCAAGTAAACTATAGCGAAAAGAAAATGGATAAGAAAGAATGCAGCTAAACTTGGTACATCCGAGCAAAGGATGTAGGACGAGGAAGTCCAAAGCTAGTCATTAACACGTTTCATCTACCTAGTCAAGCCGGAGATCAGGCCGCAGCACTACGAGGCGCTCACAAGAAAACAATGGGAACCCCCGATCGAGCTTGGAAAATAAATGCACCCAAGGGCAACTAACTGAATGAATTCTATCACCTTATAAACGACTTTAGAAGCGAGCAAACGATTTTGACATCCCATGTATAAGTATCATACTATATTACCATTTATTAATTAAGTAAGTGATAAAATGATCAAGCGCGTTGCGGAATAAAAAAAGATGCACTACGTTCACCTAAGTGTTGTAGATAGGTTAGATCGATTAATATTGTCTTTTCTGTGGATGCAGTCGCTTGTTTGTTGAAATTAATACCGTTTCGATTCAGGGTATTTATCCGTAAAGATAGTGGTACAGATTTCTATAGTGCGCGGACTCCCATGTTTTAATATTGTTGGGTTGCCGGATAAGACAATCAGTGAGTCCAAGTAAAGGATCAGAGTAGCACTTTCTCATATAGGTTTTCCACTACCTAGTAAGAGAATGACTATCAACCTCTCACCAGCAGGGATCATAAAGATGGGTACATATTACGACCTACCTACAGCTTTGGGTATTCTCAAACTACTGGATGTCATTCCCTTTAGAAAATAGCTATCGGAATTCTTCGTTATGGGCGAGCTTGCTCTTGATGCATCTATAAAAGGCGTGCAAGGTGTATTACCGGCAGCCATTTATGCTAGAGATGCCTCACTTGGAATAATCTGTCCTTGGGAAAATAGAATTGAGGCACGTGTTTCCAAGAATAAAAAATATTGGCAGTCCAGTCTTTAAAGGAGTTGATATCCTGTCTGACTGGTGATACAGAACCACAGAGAATCGATGATGCTTTTGTCCTAGAAGAGGAATCCTATCCTGATATGGAGGAGGTCAAAGGACAAAAAATCGCAAAACGTGCGATCGAAGTAGCTGCTGCTGGAGGTCGCCATATTCTCATGCGCGGTCCACCAGGTACGGGTAAGTCGATGCTCGCGAAGAGAATTGTTGGTATTATGCCACCCCTGTCCTCTAAGGAAACCATGGAGATCAACATGATCGCGAGTGTCGCAGGTAATTTCACGAATAAAATCTATAAAAGAAGACCATTCAGGAGCCCTCATCAATCAGCTTCAGTGGCAGCAATCATTGGTGGTGGAGCCTTCGCTAAACCTGGTGAAGTGACACTCGCACACAACGGTATATTGTTCCTTGATGAGATAGCTGAATTCCCGCGACATCTGATAGATACACTGAGACACAGGTTCTGGAATCAAAGAAGGTCGTAATCTCTCGTGTGAATGCTAAGGTGAGCTATCCTGCTTCCTTCCAGCTGGTCGCCGCGATGAATCCGTGTAGATGTGGCTATCTGGGCTATTACCCCGATAAGGAATGTAGAAACGCTAGAAGATGTGGACAAGAATACTCGAAAACACTTTCTGGGCTAATTCTTGATAGAATAGACCTATTCGTGAACATATCCAGGATAGAAAGTAGACAAATTCTTGATTCGCTACCTGAGGAATCGTCAGGCCAAATAAGACAGAGCGTGATCTCTGACAGAGCAAAGCAGCTTGAGAGATATCAAGGGATGCACTTTAATCTGAATTGTCATATAGATGCTGCCGCAATCGCTGAGTATATCTCTCTTGATAGGGAGACCACGGAATTCTTAACTCATGTTGTAGAGCAGAATTATCTTTCCTTACGTGGGTATGATCGTATCTTAAAAGTTGCTCGTACGATCGCAGATCTGGAAAATTCAGATGAAGTTAACAAATCCCACGTTACTGAAGTACTGTATTACAAACTAAGTGTGTGATCCAGAGTTATCAGATGAACCTGATTGCATTTCAGGGTTGCTAGGTATGCGCTACTAGCATTGGCAGATTCCAAGAACTCTGATTTGTGCGCCATCTTTTAAGTTTTCTCTTCCTCTGTCCACTAAGCCTGAGTCTGCTTGTTTATCAAAAGAGATTGCTTTGTTTGGAATGCTAATTTGGGACTTACTTTTTTTTTGCGTATACAATCTCTGGTAAAGAATTAAAAATTAAACGTAAAGATGCCAAAAACAAAACAAGAAGTTACTACTCAGGGGTCAAAACGAGGCATTACTTCTAAAATCAGATGTGCATTTATTGCATTTATAGCTCTTGCTACTCTGCTTATGTATGTTGCGGTGCGTATGCCTTTTACTACCAATGGGAAATATCTCGTACCTATGATGGATTTTCTTGTAGGGATCTCGCTTTGCCTTTGTGGGGCGGCCATTATGAAATTTTGTGAGGAGTCTCCAAGAGCATATGTTCAAGAGGGCCGAGTACCAAGAAGCGGAAACGGGAGTGGTGCCCGTGTGATGGTCACCACTAAGAACGAGACGCCAGCTTTTGTATTTCTAGCTTTGATACTCTCCCTGATTGGACTAGTGGTTATGGGTTGCTGCAATGATGTCTTTCCGTCTGATTCGTTGCTTCTGGGAATCGTAAGACACGCTGCGGAGATAGTGTTTGGAGTTGTTTTCGTATGTTTGACGGCTTACGTTGCGATTGGGCACCCAGAGCCCAATACGCAGGTCCAGGTCACTCCTGATGTTGAACGGAGCGCTGCAGGTCGACAAGTGGCACGGCAGAATCGTCCTATTACTCAGGATGCACCTCAATGCCCTATTCTGAATGGGGTTCCGGAGGGTGCGTTGCTTGTATCGGAAGAGTTCTTAGAAGAGATACTTGATAGCTCTCAGCAGCATCATGGGGGACCTAGAGGCGCAGTTCCAAGCGCACCGCCATACGATGATCCTCATGGAAGGGGGAGTTGTCCAGGCAGGATGTACAATCCTAGGATAAGCCAGCTCTATCCTAGGTTTTGTTCCGAGGATCTCATCCAATTCTGATGCATAGGACCTAGTAGGACTTAAAGTACCTACTAGTGCCCGTTGTAGTACAAAAATGTTGAGTTAATTGGATGCGAGAGTTGAGGTCTCGCTCCAAAGCTTGATGAGTTGATAGTTAGCATAATAAGCATAGATATAAATATGAAGAGATCAAATGAAAAAGTGACGGGCGAAAGTAATGCAAGTCTATTCCAGATATGGGAACCAAGGTCAGATGGTATTGAGGTAGTAGCCCGCGTATTCTTTGCTGTATTGGTGCTCGGGATGTTGCTGGCGTACATTACGCTACGTACATATGGATCTAGGGCTGGTCTACCAGGCTATCTGGCTTGGATTATTGCAGCAGCTTTTGTTGCGTCAATGTTTTTATTACCGATTGTTAATCGCCCTACAGGCAGGGAGTCTTCTGAAGGCGCAAGCATCGGGGGCCTGACTGCTCTACCGGGGCAAAGAGGTAAGTGTGTCGCCGCATTTGGCGTCTTGTCTGCAGCGTGTTTCATAACTGCTCTCGTCTGTACTATCTGTCTGGATTGTAGTGTTGCGACAGATCCCGCCCTCAAGTATGTGGAGCTGCCTTTCTTTATCCTGGGTGTTCTACTTGCTGCGCTATCATACTATGTTTCCCATGTACGACCCAGTCCAGTTTGTCCAGATCCTGATCTTGGAGCTCTTAGCGTGCTGCCATCTGATTATGAGGAGCCAAGGAGAAGAAGAGCACAGACTGGTCCTTGTGGAGACTTGGGTTAAGGTGGGGGAACAAGGTCGTCATCATTGTCATCAGTATCTTTCTCTAGCAATGTAAGTTACGGATCCATTCCATTGACTTGCCCATTCCATTGACTTGCTGGTCTGGCCTAGATGATGGGGGGTGATGTTACGCTTATAAGCTACGCACAGCTTCCTCCATCGCCTTGCCTGTCTGATACGGAGTGCACTCGGGAAGTGGATTCTGCTGTGGAGCATTCTTAGTGATAATCACTGCTCTATCCACAGAAGTGATTGGTCAGAGAATTTGTCTGGACACGTTCTCCTACCATAAGTGGATGTAAAACACCACGAACTTTAATTGCAAACCTTGCAAATCAAGTTAGAAAAGATTCCCCGGTTGCAAGTGTTGCAAATCCTGTTGGAACAGCGCCGTTTGAGATGTTTTCCATGGCGAGAGCTGTAATAATGAATAAAATGAATGATGTAAATGGAATAAATCAAGGAAATCAAGATTTTAAAGCAGCACTGGATCCAAATATTGGAGTTGGATCTGGAGAGCGAAGTGCCATGATCTTTTTCTTAGCGATAGCTTGTTTGGATATCTTGCCATACTGGCAGGGTGCATCGCTTCACGTGCGCCTTGGAACGGTATGTGTCCTGTAAAAGGCTGGCGTATTTGATTAGTTGCGATCTTTGTGCTACCGGTGACTGCTGTGCTTGATAACGTAAGAAGAAAGGCTGCTGATTCGTGCATTACGTGCGACCGATGTGTGCAAATCGCTAAGCCCGATATGCGCTATGGCTTGTCTTCATATGTTTTGCTTGATTACCGCTGGCGTCACCGCTGGCGTCCTTTCTGCGATCGTGGACTACGCTGCGAATATTGCTGAGAGCACGCAGAAGAATCTTGCTACCGCAGAGGTGCGCCTCTTTGCCATCTCTAATCTTGCTGTGTTAGTTGTGTATGTGTGGTTTTTATGTCTTGCATGTGTAGTGCATCGATCCGTATATGCAGAGCGTGAATGCGCCTCTTCTATAACTATTGAGCAAGTATCCGGAGAAATTCAGGCAGGCATGGAAAAGTAAATCTCTACATTCTGAACACTATTTACATGGTTAATCAGAGGTTTGGCTTTTTCTGTTAGAAGCGCAGTTTAAGGTGGCCCTTATTACGTGGAAGGATGCTCAGTACTTCAGCGCGAAGGTGATAAAGTTCAGCTCGGAATCCAGCCAAAGAGTTCAGGACTGCAGTAACAACAAACCGACTTAAGTGTTCTATTTCTGATGCTTACCCAGCTGTGATGCACCGCGCTTTAGATGCTTACTGGCCCCAATTTTAGCACAAAAATTCTTAAATTAGTTAAGCTATAGTTTGAAATTATTATAAACTTGTTGTACAACTCCTAAAAGTCGAGTTATAGATACAGGGATGCTAAAGAGGTTAATTGGGGGTATGGATCTCCATAATGAGGTTGAGGATCGCACTGGACAAAATGATGGTGCGAATTCCCGTGATGAAAATGAAGATTGCACCGAAGGAGATCCTCTCGTAGGAGGAGGCGAATCAAGAGGGTATAAGTGTGTTTTGTGTGCGCCTGGTGTTGCAGCGAGTCTGTCCGTCTCGATGTTACTATTGATGGCGGCAGCATACGTTGTTTTGCGTGCACCTTGGAAGGATGGTGACCCTATTGCAAAAAGCTATCATGTCTTCCCAGTTATATTCGCAGCGGTGCTGCTAGCTGGTCTAGTGTACCTTTCTTTATTCATTAAGAAGGTGCTCGCACCTGTGCGCGCTGCATACCGAGAAGGTGGGCGAGTCGGCAGAGAGGTACTACATGAAGAAGTGCGAAAAGCGACGTGGGGGGTGCGGCCAGGGTTTACAATGGTTTGCATGGCTGTCCTCTTTCTTGCTGCTGGCACTGTTTTTGCTGCTTTCCGGGATCGCTGCAGCGGTTCTCCTACCTCAGTGGATCAGGTCGTTTGTTCTGTCCTGGAGCTTATGTGCGCTAGTATTGCCTTCCTGGCTATCATAGGTACTGTGTCATTGCAATGCTGTCCTGTAAGAAAGGATCCGGGTTCTTGCTATGAGCTCCCAGACGGCGGGCCATGCGATAATGTCTCTTGTGAGCCTGTGGGCGTGCCCCAAAGCTCTGCGGAATGCTGTAAAACATAGGGCGCTCTTGTGCCAGAGTCATTATCTGAAGTACCGCACGGTGCTTTTTGTGTGGAAGGGAGCTCAGTACTTCAGTGTGAAGGTAGTGGGGTCCATGTTTGATTCCGATCCGAGTGTCTGGCATCGCAGTAACGAAGAACCAGACGGCTCGGGTGTTCTGTCTCTTTTTCCCAACACTCATACGGCTGTGATGTATAGTTGCAACACTTGCCATTGGTTGGAACTTAGGGTTGAAATTTTGTCCAATTTATCGTACAGTTAAAATAAGAACTATATCATAGCGTAGCAGTAAGATATGAAAACGCTTGGTAATACGAGCGACAAGAAGGCAGCTGAAGAAAAAAGGATAAGACAAAAGAAGTTCTGGCGCAACTGTGGGCTTGCTACATGTTGCGTTTTATGGTTACTTGTGCTAGCGGCATACAGCGCTTTGCGTCCACCTTGGAAAGATGGTAAAGGTATTGCAAAGGGCTTGCATCTTTGGGTAGCCATACTCTCTCTTATGGTAGGGCTTTGGGTGCTATCTTGGCTGCTGGATGCGAACAGGTCGCGCGGTGCAGGAGAATCTGAAGATTCGGACACTCGTGCAGCCGTGTTCGCAGGGTTCTCACTCTTCCCTTTTGTTCCTGCTGCTATGATTTTTATCGTCCACGACGCTCTCTTTGTGGGTGCTTACCCTGGTTACTACGATCCGGCTGCGGTAATTGCTGAAGTGTTCTTCCTTTCTCTAACTCTCCTTATACTGTTTATAGGATCACTTGTGGCGCTCTTTGAACGGCGGCCTTCAGAAGAACCAAATGAGTGGGTGAGGGAGGGTACTCCTTCTCCACGAAGCGAGCTGTCTCAGCCAAAAGGAGAATCTGTTGTAAACAGGAGTATGCACATCTTTAGTCCTGACTAGCACTTCGTATTGGTGATTGACTAGAGAACGCACCTGGATGTATTTTCCTATTGGAGCAGATATCCGTAATACTGCTTCGTGACGATTATGAGGTGAGTCCAGATAAAATTTTAAGAGGAATGTCCGCTACAGGAGTCGACTCATTCTGTCGTGCTTAGAAGATGATAATTATAGGAAACTTAGGTAGTTATCTGGTTTAATCCCATTAGGATTCATCTAGTTTTCCTCGAATCGAGTCCTCTCTTTATCAAGATTGTCTACAGCCAGAATTTGAAGTTTTGCATGTTAGTGATAGACGTTTTCCTTTATCTTGGAGTTCATCTTATACGTCGCACCGCATTAGGTGTAAGAGCAAAATAAATTAATCTATATCCAAAATTAACTCAGATTTTACTCCTCCTAGTGTATGATGCTGAAACTAGAGTTTAAGACATCAAAATGTGTACAGAAGTAAGAAAAATAAGACCGAGTTTCAAACGCAGAGTTTTCTTTCTCATTTTTGGATGGCTAGCTGTACTAGTGGCACATGTAACCTTGCGTGCACCTTGGAAGAATGGGGAGAGCCTTATGAAGGCTTGGAAGGTATCTCTGTTCCTTATAGTGCCGGTGCCGGTGCTAATGTTTGCGACACTTGCATTAGAGACATCTCCTATTCTAAGCTGTGATATCTGGGACGAACTTGATCCAGAGGAGGAGAAAAGACGTCTTGCTAAGTACTATAAGGGGTGCATGGATCACTATCTATCAAATAAAGTACAAGTATGGCTTGTAACACTGTGTTGCTTTGCAGCTGTCTGTATTTTAGCCAGTATCATTGATTGGGTACCTATTCAAGATAATAGACTGAAGATCGGTCTCATAGTTGCTGAATCCCTCTGTGTAGGGTTCGCGATCTGTTTTTTCTTGTGTCCTTATCTTGTTTTAGCCTTTAAAGTGGAAAGATTTCGCTGTGATTATGATCCTGAATATAGGATTTCAAATTCAGAGTCCGAACTTCTTTTCTCGTACTCCGAAGAGTCTTTGTTATCTCAAGAACTCAATAGCTCTCTATCTAGCCTGGGGTAGCTGATCTAGGGGTTCATTGTGCATTTCATAGGATTTTACAGTATTGGGCTACATTCTGCTATTGTGATACCGCCCTGAAGTGTTCGCTCGCCAAGATGTGAAATAGTCTAGGGCGGTGTCGCTTTAGATTTTTCTCTGACCAAATGTGCATTTCCTAAAGTGAGAGTTGTAAGCGTCAAAATACGATAAAAGCTACAGGCTCTATGGAACTGGTAACTGTAGGGAGACAAGAAATTCATTAAAGACAGAAATGATCGTTCTTTTAGGTGGGTGCGTATTTTGTGGTGTATATGATGCTGAGCCTACCTCCTGTGTGTGCAGTCTGCAATAAAGTGCTTACATATTTGAGTGACCATATTCCAATCGTGGCAGTGCTTATTATGCTCTCATCCGAGGTGCGATGCAGGTTTAAAGAATATGTCATATTTCGGCAACGCTCCTAGAGCTGTAGTTAAGAAGACAAACGAAGAATTGTTGCCATTATTGTTGTAGCTTTACCTGAGTGTGTGAGTGTTCCTGACAAAAGGTAGGGGATTATTGAGGGCGCTGTGTTTTTGTGCGGTTGCAACTTAATATTCAATGTTATGCTGCTGGAATAGATGGCTCCTAAGAAAGAGGCATTGTGAATCCACAGCGGGGATTCAGTCGGTGTTCGGGTAGAAGCGTTTCTTAAAGGAGATCTAAAGCGGGATAGCTCAGCATAACTGATACAGAAGCTGACTGTATAGGGGTGAATCAGGTGGTAGCGTTTCAAGGTTGTCCTTCCTGTGATGCCGGGAATGGGTAACTCAAAACAAGCTAACTAGGATTCAACAGGAAAGAGTGCTCGTGCGGAAAGGCTGTGGTTTCTTTAGTGCGTATAGGATTTCGAAAAAATAAGAATCCAGTGATAGCGGTTAAATGAAAGTGTACTAATACCTGCTAGAGCGCTGTTCTTGCGGTTCTTAGTCTGCTATTGGTGATCCGCCGTTACTGGTAGCCTTTGTTCATTTTCTACTAATGTCTCTAGTGTTTCTACGGATAGACCTGTTATGAATGTACTTTGATTCTTATTCAAATAAAAACACATCGTAGCCATGATGCAGCCAAATATCACCCCGAGAAGTACTGATTCGATGAGTGCAAGCGCTATTTGCGTCCTATAATCCACGGCATTTTCCAAGAATCCGGTTACTATACAGCATCTTATTGCAGCAAGAACAAAACAGAGTAATAATGCAACCGGATATTTCTTTCTAGTGGCTGTAAGTGCTGCATCCTGGATTTGTATCAAACTCTCTTCAGCTTTTTGATCAGTCTCCTCATACAAAATTTCCAGATTTTTTCACAAACTCTGAATTTGTTGAGAATCTTGGTTGCACCAGTATCGCCCTAGCAAGGGTCAGAGCAAGTAAGAGTAAAGCCGGGACAGACAGGTAAAGAGAAGACCAACCGATATGCACGAACTTATTGTTATGAGGTATTCTGCAAACGACGTGACAAGTAAGGAAGGCTACCCAACCTAGTGTCAGGGCAGCTATAGTCAGCTTGCATTTCCAATGAAAAATGCATCCTCTTAACGCACGAACAGTTTCCTTGGGAATTAGTCCCTCCGTCATATCACAAAGGCACTTGTTACTCAATCAAGGATTTGCCCCTTATGGCAGGTTGTTAACTGAGAAAGGGTGAAACCGCAAAAAGGAACTATTGACTGTGATATCATATTTTGGCCTCTATTTAATAGACTTCTTGTATAAATACCACCCAGAGTATTGAGGAACATTTAGATCTCATCTACTGTACTTTCTCAGTCGAATTGTCATAAGAGTATCGCTAATCTTCCTCTGGGCACTAAGTGTCGGTGTTATAAAGAGTCTCACTACCTTCGATTCTGCCAGTCGTTTTCCGTATAGGAGTCCTATTAGTTTTTTGCTACACATTCATCGTTAGATCATTTGTAGCATGCATCACAAAAAGAAGAAAAGTAAATGTAATTATAAAAAATCTCACGATGATTCTCATTAAAGCTGAATCAAATCTTATCTTGGTTATATTAGTTGATATATTATCATCTGATGGTTGACATTATCTATTTAAAAATTTACAATCAGTAGCTGAGAGTCGCGCACTATTTGATCTTTTATCAATAACCTTTTTGGATAAAAGCAAGTCAATACCCTCAGTTTAAAGTAGCTCTAATTGTGTGAGTATTACAAATGAGTCCTGCCTATATGAAGCCTGAAAGTGGTCGAAAACGTAGATTGCCGCTTGTGCACGCTTTTTTGAGTTGCACTCTTTTTCTCGCTGCTACTGCAATGACGTTCCTACAGCATTGCAAAAGTGGGTTGATTGCACATTGTTGTCTTGGACTGGCTATGGTTTGCTTGGTCCTATCTTTCGTTGCTGGGGTGGCTAGTATATCGCAGATGATTCAGAATCCCAGACCTCTAGACCCTGAAGATGAGTCGGAAATAGATATGCTTGCTGGAGAGTACGTAATCCCAGACTTTCTCGATGGTATAAAGAAAGGACATTTTTCCCCTGAGTCGGTTAGCGCTTTAATGACGGATCCCTCAAAAACACCATCTGGCTTTAGATTTGCGTGGCTTGCTTTCAAAACGAGATTTAAGGTCGGATGGGCTGGGTTAGTTAGTGCAGTGTCATGTGGGATTGTTATCTCTGCCGGCTTGTGCGCTGCGTGTTACCTTGGCTTTTGGGTAGCTCAGCGCGGTGACTCAAGCACTTTGGCATCGTGGGCTCTAATGTTTGTGCAGATAGTAACACTACTTGTTACTGCTTGCGCACTGTGTGGTTTCATCTACTCAATTGAGACTTGCTGCCACGAGGGACTACAGTACAAAAGAGTACTGGCTATAGCTTCCGAGAAAGCTTGTGGGGGTAGTGGTGACAAAAGTCGATCTCCATCAGACGATTCCCCAAGGGGAAGACTTGAGAGTCCAGAATCATTCTGTTGTCAAGATAATGTATGTTATCACTGAGACGTGTAATTCTCGTGAGTGGATTTCTTGAATTTGGATTCCACTTTTCATTGAACGTTTTTTCCCGAGTATTCTGTCCAGATAATCTGGTAGCTGTTTCCGTTAGATAGTAGTGTTCGCGTTGAAGGTGGTCTATTACCTTTGGTGCATGTAGCTATGTGATTACTTTTTTGTAATTCCCTGTACCTGAGGCTGGGGTTCGAATAGAATAGTCTTTTGATTAGATGCTCTAGTGCCATGTACTATATAGAAGGAAATACATCTAAGTGGGAAGTTGTCATTGGATTAGAGGTGCATGCCCAAATTCTTTCTAAGAATAAACTTTTCTCCGATGCTCCGTGTGACCACCGTAAAGAGCCTAATACATCAGTTACACTCTTCGACGCGGCAATGCCTGGTGTACTTCCTGTACTGAACTTCAATTGTATCGAGAAAGCAGTAAAAGCTGGCCTTGGGTTGCAGGGGAAGATCAATTTGTACTCAGTGTTCGAAAGAAAACACTACTTCTATCCGGATCTCCCACATGGATACCAGATCACACAGAATACCTATCCACTTATTACAGGTGGTTGTGTGAGGATAAAAAATCCTGAAAAAGTCATTAGAATACATCATATACATATCGAACAAGATGCTGGAAAAAGTATTCATGATCTCTCACCGGATAAGACTTACATAGATCTTAATAGAGCCGGCGTCCCCTTAATGGAAATAGTTTCAGAGCCTGATATAAGATCTCCTGCTGAAGCAGTTGCGTATGTGAATAAATTGAAACTCATCCTACAGTGTGTTGGTGCCTCTAATGCGAACATGGAAAAAGGCGAATTGCGCTGTGATGTAAATGTCTCGGTCCGCAAATTGGGCGAGGAAAAAATGGGAAATAGATGCGAGATCAAAAATCTCAATTCGACAAAGAGTCTCGCCCAGGCCATAGAATATGAGGCACGAAGACAAGTCGAGATTCTAGAAAGTGGTGGCTCAATTGAAGTAGAAACAAAATTGTTTGATGTCAACAACTTGAACACAAGAGCAATACGCTCCAAGGAGTCCGTGATGGATTATAGGTATTTTCCAGACCCTGATCTGCTACCGCTAGTCCTGGAAGAGGAATATATCGAGAAAATTAAGAGCTTCCTGCCAGAGTTACCTGATGCAAGAGAAGAAAGGTATGTGAATGATCTGAAGTTGCCAACATACGATGCTGAGGTGATTGTTTCGAATGTACGGGCTTCGCATTATTTCGATTGCTTATTGGAGATGGGTCACGCTGCGAAGCTTGCTGCTAGATGGTTGACTGTTGAGCTGTTTGGCCTGTTGAACAAGAATAATATTAGTTTTGAAGACAATAAGATCACGCCTGAAATATTAGGAGAACTCCTTACACTTGTAGTAGATGAAGAGATTTCCGAGCGTACAGCAAAAGAGGTTTTAGCGAAAAGTTTGGATGGCGTAAGTTCACCAAAGGAAATTGTCAAACGTGATGGTCTACAACAGATTACAGATCAAAATATTATTCTTGGTCATGTAGAGACTGTACTGAATGAAAATCCGGATAAATTGCAGGAATATCTCTCTGGTAGGGATAAAATTCTTGGATTTTTTGTTGGTCAGATAATCAAGAGAAGTAATGGGAATGCCAGTCCACACGTAGTCAATAAGATACTTATGCAGGAAATCGCAAAGCGTCGGTAGTAAATGTGAATATGAAATTTATGAAACTGGCCTTAGAAATTGCGCGTGAATCGGATAAAGAGGTGCCAGTTGGTGCGGTATTGGTACAAGATGGTGTAGTTGTAGCATCATCAGGGAATCGTATGTTTCGGGATTCTGATCCTACAGCACATGCTGAAATGATTGTGATCAAGGTCGCTCTAAAGAAATTAGGTAGTGGGTTTCTTGATGAAGCAGAGCTCTATGTCACTCTGGAACCATGTCCCATGTGTATGTATGCTATCTCTTTAAGTAGGATCAAAGCACTTTATTTCGCTGCTTACGATGAAAAGCGTGGCGCCATTTCGAATTGTTGTTTGGGCAATGATGTATATTTCCATATACCACAGGTGTATGATGGCCTAATGCAGGAAGAGGCTAGCTCGTTGTTATCCGATTTTTTTAAAAAGCTTAGGAACAAGAAGGACAGCACTTGAGATATGTAAGAAGTCTATTCAATGTCTAGAATTCCAAGTGCTTTAAGTGGAAAAGTATAAGTGGGAATGGCATTTTCCAAATTGTGGGATTCCTTGAATTTAGTGTTATGGCAGTCCTCTAAGGTATCACGGGTAGTATCTGTCGCGACTTTGTAGACGAATGTGATAGCTCGATAGTCTAACTCTTTAATATGTCCAGGACTTTTTGTGTTGCCTGTTGATGGCTGAAAAGAGTCAATTTCTCTAGATAGAATGGGAGTCCAGTGAATACTTTCTCCATTGCAGCGATCAGTGATTCTTGAGTGAAGTTCTTCTCCTCGAGCAGAATACCCATATGGTTGTCATCAACGAATTTCGCATTGAAGAATTGGTGGTTATCCTTTGCTTCGGGGTAGGGGATGAATATACCGGGTCTCCCTATTGTAAGGATTTCGCTGATAGAGATTGCTCCACTACGGGAGATCACTAGGTCTGCGTGTTCAATTTTCTCCGGGATGTTATTGAAAAAGTGTGATACTTCCGCCGTTAATTTATTTTCTATGTAAAAATTCCGCAGTGCTATGACGTCTGCCTCCTTGCATTGGTGTGTTATCTCGAGATTTGTTTTTTCAGCGAATTTTGCTAATATCCTGGCTACTGCCAGCCCTAAGACACTACTACCCTGACTTCCTCCAATGACTAAAATACATCTTTTTGAATTCTTGGGATATGGTTTTGGAATTACGTCCCTTGTTAGAGGGTTGCCGGTTTCCACAGTCCTACTTATTTTATCTTTCAAGGGAAGTCCTATCATGATCTTCTTCGCGAATCTCATAAAGATCCTATTCACTCTGCCAGGTACAGTATTGGATTCGTGTAGGAAAATTCGTCGTCGTGTCAAGAGCGCTGCTGTCAGAACGGGAAGACATGGATATCCACCAAATGATAGTATTCCTTCTGGTCTATGAATGATTATAAGCTTAAGAGTCTTAAGGACGCTCGGTAGAAAGGAGATCAGAAACTTGAATTTTCTTGCACTAGAAACAATTGGCAGAACACTGCATGGAGCTATAATGTTCCTATTACCGTAGTTTCTGGATCGTTTATCCGTTATGAAGAGTCCTTCATTTCCGAGTGCCTCTGCTACCGCTAGTGCTGGAAAAATATGTCCGCCCGTCCCGCCGGCAGCAATAAAATACCTGTACTTCGTTGTCATATAGTGATAGCAAAGTCTCTGGACGAACATCATTCTAGACGCTGCTGCCCAAGTTACAATAGTAGGAAAATAAAATCATGGTCCATAAATGGAGAGTCTGATGTTTTCGGGATTTTGGATGCATCAAACTACCGTGATGCTATCATAAATTGGATTCTATTGGAGGAGTCCCTAATTGATATTTTTTCCGCCAGCCGGTTGCGTACTCTTCCTCAGTATCCTTAAATCTGATCTGGACTCAGAGATTCACTATGTTGGATATCCCATTCAGGAAATCTCTTACTGGCATCTTTTTCTTGTTAACTGGCTGCACGATCTTTATCAGTACTTTTCCGTCCCTGAATTGTAGGAACAATTCTTTCGTTTCTTTTTTGAAAACCAATCCTAGTTCGTCTGTATACAGATGTGCATCGGATAACGAAGCTTCCACTATCTTGATACGCATATCAAAGGCTTCTGCGAAAACAGCGCCAAAAACTCTGAGCTTTCTAAAGAAGATTTCCACACTTTCCTCAAAATCGACATCCACAGAGTTTGGGAGTTTTTTTGTATATGTTGCCTCCTCAGCAATTTGCGGTATGGGCTTAATATTTCTTATATTTCTAACAACGTCGCAGAGCATCGAGGCACCAAGTATTGCAAGTCTGTCGTGTAGCGCACTATAGGTCTCCGTGCCATCCAGAATTATGAATTCCTGCGCATATATGGCTCCAGCGTCTAGCTCCTGTGTGACGTCTATTATTGAGACACCTGCCTCTTTGTCTCCTCCGAGAAGTGTGTACTGGATAGGAGAAGGTCCTCGCCAGCGAGGTAAAAGGGATGGATGAATGTTGATCGCCGCAATTCTAGGGTGTGCCAAGACGCTATTTGGAAGAATCAAGCCATACGATACTACAACTATTACATCGCAGTCCTGGAGTATCTCTTCCTTCAACGAACTAGGTGTCTTCACAGACAAATCATGCTGCAGTGCTATAGAATGTATCGGTGTAATAACGGTCTGCAAGCCGCGTCCCTTTGGTTTTGGAGGTTTGCTGTAAACCTCTACTACTTCAAGCTCAGGAATTGTCAGAAGCTTCAAAAGCGTAGGGATCGCAAACTCCGATGATCCCATGAAGATTATTTTCACTCTCGATTTACAGAAAAAACTGGAACACCCAGTAGGGCTAACTGGACTTGAACCAGTGACCTCTCCGTTATAAGCGGAGTGCTCTAACCGACTGAGCTATAGCCCCAAGCACTGGAATTCTATCAAGAAATTTTTAACATTACAATTTGGGAGAGTTCTGATGTTCGTTCGAAGTGCTGAACATGTTCCAATATTTGCTCCATGCAAGGCAACTTATGTTAAGGGAGGAAAGAAACGGGTTGCCTTGCAGCGTATGATACAATATCAATACAAGGTTGATGCTAAGCACTAAATATTAAAAATAAGTTGTGGCATCTATATTCAATTTTTAGGTTAGGCAAAAAAATTTTTAATCCAATAAAGAGAGATTCGGACTGACTGGTAAATATCTTCGTTTATATTCGGATTTCTTTACCATATCAGCAACTCTAGACACTACTTGTTCATCAAGCTGTAGTGCTTTCGCTACATCTTGGATACCCTGTTTCTGCAGGTCCAGTGCCAGAATCTGATCAAGTATTTTGTACTCTGGCAATGTGTCCAGGTCTTTCTGTGAGTATCTTAGTTCAGCGGTTGGTAATTTCTCGGATATTGTTTTAGGGATAATGTATCTTTTTTGTAAATTTAATCCCTCAACGATGTTTTCGTTGCGCCACCTAACCAACTCATACACTTGTGTTTTAAAGAGAGAGGAAATAGGCGCATAGCCACCGCATGTATCGCCATGCAACGTGAAGTAACCAGTAAGAATCTCAGATTTGTTACTTGTTGCGAGTACCATCTTGTTGGTTTTGTTTGATAGTCCCATTAGTATCACGCCTCTTATACGCGCTTGAAGATTTTGTTCTGTGATATCTTCAGGTTCCCATTCCACGACTCTTGAGAGTGAAGCCTCAAATGATTTCATTATGTGGTTTATGGGGATAATGGTATGTTCTACTTCCAAACGTTTTGCGATTTCTTCTGCGTCTTCGATACTTTGCTTGCTTGTGTAGGGTGAGGGCATCATAACCGTGTAGACACGTTCACTGCCAAGCGCGTCGACTGCAATTGCAGCGACCAGTGCTGAGTCTATCCCTCCAGAGAGACCAATCAAGACGTTTGAGAAACCTGATTCTCTCAGATATTTTTGCAATTCCTGTACTATGAATAAGTAGTATCTTCTCATTTTTTGTGAGACCTCAGACAGGATTTAATTGTACTCCGTACAAGCCCATATTGAAATTGTGTTGTATATCTGGTGATGATTATGTGCATGTTAAGCTTTGAATCCCATACAAATAAGTAGTAGAAAACTGGTCTGGAAACTGAAATCAGTGGCATATGGAATGGAGAATTGATACGGGTTTTGTTGATTATCAGGAATCACTAAAGCTGATGCAGGAGAGGGTAACTCAAATTATCTTTGGGACAGGCGATGAGTTAATCTGGATGTTGCAGTATCAGTCATTATACACAGGTGGTTCGAGCGCAGACACAAGCGAATTATTGAATCAGAGTACTTTTCCCGTTTTCCATGTGGGTAGGGGTGGCAGGTATACTTATCACGGACCTGGACAGAGGGTTGTATATTTAATGTTGGATCTAAAAAAACGTGATCTATGTGATCTTAGACGTTACATTTCTCTTTTAGAAGAGGTCGTTATACGCGCGTTGAGTAAGTTTGGAGTAATGGGAATCAGGAAGGAGAAATATATCGGTGTCTGGGTGGAGACCAAAGACGGTCTCCAGAAAAAAATTGCAGCTATCGGTGTGAGAATCAGTAAATGGGTAAGCTACCATGGTATTGCAATTAATTTATATCCAAGTTTGGAGCACTATTGTGGAATAGTGCCATGCGGGGTCAAAGAATTTGGTGTGACTTCATTGAAGGAAATGGGTATCGGGGTCAGTGATTTTGGAGATTTTGATCGATACTTTCAGGAAGCATTTCAGTCTGTTTTCGTAGAGATATAGTTTAGGTGTTCGTGATGTCGGGGCAGCAGTGCGTTGAAGGTTGGTTAAACTTGGATAAGGAAAGAGGTATCTCCTCTTTTGGTGCGCTTCGTTTAGTGAAGCGTAAGCTCGGTATAAAGAAAGCAGGATACCTCGGAACATTAGATCCATTAGCAACAGGAGTTCTCGTGATTGCCGTAGGGAAGGCAACTAAATTGATCCCCAAAATAGACGACTCAGAGAAGGCATATGACTTCACAGTCGAATGGGGCGCCGAAACCGATACCCTAGATTCTGAAGGTCAAATTATCCGGAGCAGTGATAATATTCCCGGCCGTGAGTCGATTTTAGAAGTTCTGCCACTTTTCATTGGAGAGGTAACGCAGATACCACCGAGATTTTCTGCAGTTCATATAAATGGTCGTAGGGCATACTCGTTGGCAAGGGCAGGCATTGAGTTCGATATTAATCCTAAGACAGTTGTGATCCACGCTTTGGAGTTAATCGAACATGTATACAAACGATCAATCTTCAGGGTGCTGTGCGGAAGGGGGACATACGTTCGAGCTATCGCCAGGGATATTGCGCACAAACTGGACTCTTTGGCTTTTGTTAGCGGAATCCGCAGGACAAAATCTGGTATCTTTGGACTTGCTGACTCGCACACATTATCTGAGATCACACTGAATCACTTAGTTCCCATAATTCAGGAGATGCCTCTCCGCGCCTCATAATCTTCGTGTACGACGTTCTGCAACTCTATGGAATGCAGATGCTCCGAGTGTTTTCGTTTCTCATCATTGCTTCTCTTGTCCTCACAGCACTGGTGTAGTACGAGGTACAGGATCGCCGCAAACGTAACAGCTAGGAGTCCAAGAGCGCAACCTATTAATACTTTACCAGTTGTTGGCATATCAATATCTTCTTTCTGATGTATTATATATATTGATTGTAAAATATTTTTTAAAGATAATCAAGTTATTTAAGAATTTGCGAAAGCTAAGATATATCTATTTCCAGAATCCTTATACAAGATAGAAATAGATGAGCCCGTCCAAGGGTATGTTCTGCTATCAGTGATGTACGCAAGTTTGTTGCGGTAATCAGGTGTGTACTTTGGTGATATGCAGTGCTCTCAATGCTGATGAAACAACGCGAAGTTAGTCATAGGCGTTCTTTAGAGCTTGTTATCTGGATACTGCAGGAGATTGTTGTCTGCGGATTGTAATTTAGTTAAAAAGTAAACTATTCATGCTACAGAATAGTCATAATGTTTCCGCAATTTCAGAATGCCTGGTAGCAATACAACAGCAATTATACTTGCAGTTGTGGTACTTGCTGTCGCCATTGCAGCGCTCTTGTTCTGGTATTGTTGTCATGCCAGAAGAGCTCCTAGCAGTAGACTAGCCGCACCTCAAGTGTGTGCTTATGGAGCGTTAGGCTTGAGTGCAGTTACGTCTGATCTACTTTATGAGGGCTGTGAGCCTTCTAGGCAGAATCCTTGGGCGGGTGGCAAGATTATTGCTGTTGAGATGCATGACCATGAATCGTGGATCGCTGGAGCTCTAGAGTCGCCTGGAAATAGAGCGCTGCGTCAAAGATTGGGTGTCAGAGATCATCCTATATCCGACATTGAGATAGGGTTGATGGCTGCTTTTTCCTTCGGCAGATTCCACCCTAGGATATCACCCAATGCCCCTAGTGCTTCTGCACTGCATGTAAGGATGTGTTTTCCAAGTATAAAAGAATACTGCGACTGGAACGGTAATATAGATAAAGCTGGACTGTATGCTGCAATGAAGCTTTCATTCTGCGCGTTGTTCAGCAGTCTACGTTCCACTTGTTGGTCAGTCAGTGGCTCGCTACTTTTGCTTCCTGTAGGTGAACTCCCCGATTCTGCTGAAGGGAAACAAGCGTATGCCGAGGTATACGCAGAGGCTTTCTTGGCTGCATTGGCAAGGGTGAGCAACGGGTATCGCGCATCGTTTACACAATTCCTTGATATCGCTGGTATCCGGATTTGTTGTGGTGACCCAACGGCGCATGAAGTCATACACGGAGCTCTTAACAGAGCAGTGTATGAATGGATTCAGCTCGAGCGTGTTGATTGTCATGCGCGTTGATACTTTAATATCGCTAGCATCCGCATTAGTTGAATGCCGGATGTATCGTGCATGTGCTATCGTTTTCTGATATCTTAATTACTAAATAATTATTCATATAGCTATGGACACAACAATAAAGCTTTGTATCGCACTTGCTGTGGTCTGTGCACTTCTCTTGCTGCTAATATTAGCCTTACTCGCCTGCTTGCGGTGTCATAGAGGGCAGATTCAGGTGGAGGTTCCAAGCTCCGCAGTTAAAACGCCTAGTATCGTCGTGTATGATAAAGCGAACCCCGCACCACGTCCTATCGGTGAGTACCCTGGGTGCTTTGTGAAGCATAATGGGATTTATCTGGTGCTGCCTGCAGGCTCGGTGGCAGCTCTACATACGACTATATCTGATCTCACGAGAGTGATGAAGCTCTTGTATGGGAGCGTGTCTCCTATACCACGTATCGACGGAACTGCGTTCTATCTGGCTGGGGCAGGTTTCAGTAAACCGCAAGATTGTTATGATAGTACCGGGATACGGTTTTTAGGTATTAAGTGTGAGAAGGATCCTACTGAAGTCCCACAATCTGAGCTAGAGCCGTACCTGTATGGCCTTATCCTTAGGACATTTGAAGCTGTTGCCGGCACGCATACCAGTCCTGGCGCAGCACTTTCAATGGCGTTTTACCCGGATATGTTCGAGGGTAATACTGAGGAGAGGTGTGCAATATTAAAGCGGTCCTTCGAGAGGGCAGTGAAAAAATTCGCAGGAGATGATCCTGGCTCCTTAACGCAAAAACTAGGTGTGAGTCAGGTATGGATACTTATACCTGATCGCGAGTATGCGAAAGCCGTAAGTGAAGCATTCTCATGTGAGGAACCTCAACAAAGCCGTGGGCTTTAGTTGGGTATGTATCATGCGTGCGCTACCGTTTTCCGATATCTTGATTACTAAATAATTATTCATATAGCTGTGAAGGATGTAACAATAAAAAAACTTGGGATTGCAGCTTGTGCGTTCATCACTGTGCTTATCGCACTGGCATTATTGTACTGGTGTCTGTGGCTTCATCATGGGAGGCAGATTCAAGTAGATAGAGCGAGGCCTAAAGGGGGTATAGAACAGCCTCAGAAGGTTCCAGATATTCCAAGCTCTGAAGTTACAGGTTCTGTACCTGAGTCAGCCTGGGAAAAAAGAGCTATTCCTGGGCACCTTGGGTGCTTCGTAAAGTGCAACGATGTGATGTGTGCGAGTGCGCTGCAGTCGTTGCCTCCAAAGTTGCTGCTAGTTGGATATCTAGAAGAGAGTGGACCGCCTTTCTATCCGAGCCACGCTTCGAGATTGTGCGAACTTCTTGGTATCACTAGTGAAGCAATCGATCTGCCTGGGCCTGATGGGCTTCTCTCCGACGTATACGAGCATGATACTTCTCAGATACAATTTTTAAATCTTCGTTGTACGAGTTCTGGTGATATCAGAAGAGCTCATCCTGATGATCGTGCTGCACGAATGAGGCTATTACTACAAGGACAACGTTGCGCTTTTCTTCGGTGCTTTCAAGCTGTTGCAAGACAATGCAGTGATCCTGAAGTATCACTTTTGATCTCGGCTGACAGTAGTCTATTCGCCACTTACCCTAGTGGGGCTGGTAAGATGCGGATATTTGCGCAGGCCTTCCAGGAAGCGGCTACAGAATTCGCAGGAGATGATCCTGGCTCCTTAAAGCAAAAACTAGGTGTGCGGGAGGTATGCATCGTTCCTCCATATTTGATGCATCAATATGCATATGAAGCATTCTCATGTGAGGAACCCCAACAAAGCCGTGGGCTTTAGTTGGGTATGTATCATGCGTGCGCTACCGTTTTTGCGATATCCTAGTTACCGAATAATTATTCATTGGCTGTGGACGTAATAACAAGATTTTGGATTGTAGTTGGGGTCGTCGTTGCGGTTCTCGCGCTGATGGCGTTACTCTACTCCTGCTGGCTGTGTCATAGAGGGCAGATTTGAGAGAGTAGAAGCGGAGGCCTTCCAAGACCTGAGCCCGAAGATTCCTGTACCTGAAGCTCCAGAGGCCGGACTAACCCAAGCCGCAGCTCTCAGAATAGCATCATACCGGGATACCCTGGATGTTTCCTAGATACAAGAGATATGTTGCGTGGCGACTTTATATCGCTACCTGAGGAGCGAAATATGATTTTTATTTTTATTGTACCATACCACAATTTCCATGAGTGTTATGGTAGAGAAACGCTATTCGAAGCTCTTTGTGTCAGCGGTGAAGAGACTTGGCCCCGCGGTGCGGAAGAGCTCCAGGGCGCTGGCTTTACTCGATCTCCGCTCTATATCTATGAGAACTATATCTATGAGAATGATTGCAATGTCAGTATTGCATTTGTTCAGTATTGTATTTGTTCGTACTTGTGAGTATCTCAATAGCGGTCATTCGGATTATGATGCATATTCATTAACCTAGTGCGCGCCTTGTTTAGGGGTTTGCGCAGCGAGCGTAATGTGGAAATTATAGAGCGCGGTGGAAATGTAGTACTTTTTATATGTATGTTGTCCAGAAAATCCCGCTGAGGCTTGTTCATTTTGTATAGTAGTACTGCGTCTACTTGCTTATATGAAAGAGACTATGTATCGAGTCAGGATTGATGAGTCGCAGGTGCCTTCTATATTCTGTGTGACGAAGAATTGGTTGCACTCTTACTTAATTGAAGCCAAATCTCAAACCGATTCGATAATGCAAGGCTGCAAGGGTCTAAATTAATAAATCATGGTATTAGTAAATTTGATAAATAAAACGTGGTTATAATTATTGATGAATTATTGAATAGATGATTCGCATGTGCTCTAAATAAATAGAGATATAACACTTTGGTTGCCAAAATGGATCCTCTTCTTAAGCTGGTTGGTACGGTCAGGAGCGCCATTTCTAATAGTAGCGACCGCTGCTGCATTGCTCGCTTGCATCAGCTCCTGTATCAGGTCTGGAGAAACGCGTGGGTCCTCTGGCCCTAGACCGAGAGTAATGCCGGGAGCGCAGCCTCAACTGGGGTTCGATCGTGGCCCAGGTCGCCCCTAAGCGGCTCATTGTTTGATGTGGATGATTATCTGATCCGTGAAATAAGTCTGTATTCAACTCCGGAAGGTGTAGTTATGGATCCACAGATACTCACCTGTCCTGCGGCGTAAGTGCGGTGTGAGTCGTACACACTCCTCGAAGGAGTTGGCTCCATGGAAGCTCATACTCTACCGTGTAGTTTTCTCTCGTGGGTTGATGAAAGCATCTTTTAGTCTTCGTAAGATTGGGTAACTATAATAGTTAATTAACAATCTTCCTGTAGAGAGGATAGATCAATAATGTTTTCATAGTTATGCAGAACAGTAGCAGTCACAATCTCACCTCTAATGGCACTAATGATATTGGTGGTGGAGTCGATACCGGGGATCCCACTTTATTGGGCCTTATTCTGCTGGTGCTTCCTTTTTTATTTTGGTGGATGTACAAGAGGTGGCGTGGTGAGAATATAAACCCGTATCAGTGTGGTCACGGCTGTGGCCAGATGGTTGAAGGGTTTGTTGAAGGTGTGCGTGATGCACAGCAAGGAGATAACCAAAATGGTCCTGGATCTGATGGTGCTCCATCGTCTAATCTAATGGATCCTGATGTTGACGGCGGCAAATCTAGACAACGAAGCCGGGAACATTGAATTCGACGGGATAGCTGGGCACAGGTGAGTCTGTATTCAACTCCGGAAGGTGTAGTTATGGATCCACAGATACTCACCTGTCCTGCGGCGTAAGTGCGGTGTGAGTCGTACACACTCCTCGAAGGAGTTGGCTCCATGGAAGCTCATACTCAGCTTAGAGTTCCGCCAAGTAAGTACGATGTGAATCGTACACACTATGTCAGATAAGCTACGTAGGGACTCTTACCTAACGTAATATTTTACCGTGTAGTTTTCTCTTGCTGATTGGTGAGAAGATTTTTCAGACTTGATAAGATTAAATGGTTGCAATTTAAACGACTAATTAATAACATTGCTGTAGAAGTAATTAATTTAATAATTTTTTCATAGCTATGACTGGCGATACTATCCTGACTGCAACCGGCGATGAAGGTAGTGGGGGTGGGAGTCTAACATCTACCCTTGTAGGTGCTCTTAGTAGTGTTACTAGCCCGGGTAGTAGCACGGTTCCTGGTGCTGCTTCTCCTACTAGCGCTACCACAACATCTGCTACTACTCCTTATGATACTACTTCCGATCCTGGTGGTGGCAACTCGCATACCCTTGCTTTGGTGTTCGTTTGTGCGTTTATCTTTCTCTTTCTGGCTTGTCTATGGAAGTGTCATAGGAATCGGTGTATCCAAGGCGCTGGACGCTGTGCAAGCGAGTGTCTGTCTGCCGTTGAAGAGGGTAGGGGTGGTTCTGGTACTCGTCCTCGAGATAGGAGGAGTAGTGGTGATGATAGAAATGGGGATAGTGGTCCTGCCCCTGACACTCCCTTGTTTACCCTAAGGGATCCTGGTGCTACCCAAGGGGCTCGAAGACATCGGGAAAGTAGGTATTGATGGGATGCTTAGGCGCAGGTGAATGTGTATTCAACTCCAGAAAATGGAGTGACGGATTGTAAACTCATCTATCTTGCCTCATCGGCGTGATGTGAGTCTGTGTGTGTAATTTCCCTTGCTGATTGGTAAGAGCATCCTTTAATCTTTACAAAATTGAACGACTATAATAAAATTGATTAATAATATTAATTGATTAATAACATTCTATTCATTATGAATGGTTCTAATAATTCGTTCCCTTTTGATTTGAGTAATAATGGGGCCGCTACTGATGCTGGGAGTGGTGTTACTGCCGGGCTGTTCATTGCATTAATAATATTATTGGTCGCTGTAGTAAATAGGGTTATTGGTGCGGGACATGGTAACCGAGGTTGTGAGCAGTTGGTAAATGGGTGCGTGAACGATTATGAGGAGTGTATCTGGGAGTGTCAAGATAATTGTAGACAATCTTCCCAGGATGATTCAGACCCTACTGGCAGTGCTCATGTAAGGAATACGCAGGCGGGAGGAGAGGGTGATCTTCAACTCGAGATGGTGTTTATGCATGTTGCTGATGGCGGTCATGGAGAGAATGAGGAGAGCGAGGAAGGCGCTAATCCTCCAAGTAGCGCGATAGAGTCAGTATGTGTCTCTGATGGTGGTGTTCAGAAAGAGCAGAAGGAGCTGAATTAGAAAACCCAGGAGTGATAGGGTTCCACATGGCTGACAATTTGTAATGATCGTGTGAGCACATCTATATGGAAACTATCTGGCTATATGGAAACTATCTGGAAAGGTGAGTTCACCACAAGAGCGTGAGAGATGGATTACAGTAAAAATCATAATACAAAACTTGCTTTTTAATTATATCTTTGTTAAAACTATTAGTAGATTGATGTGAGATATTACATCGATTTTATTCTTAACCTTGTTAAAGGCTTGCGTGAAAAGTACAAGGGCTTTATGGGCTATCGTCATGAGTACTGATCTCTCTTCGATGGAAGATTATTTGACGTGCGTGTTCCTGGGAATGCAACTGTTAGTTGCTGCTATGATGCTTTGTGCATTGATTTTCTACTGTAATATCAAGACATAGTCTGGAAGCCTATATCCGAGTCAATGAGCCTTGTGAGACTCATTGACTCCTAAATTATTGATGATCCGGTGTAGCCGTCTCCACCGGATCATCGTGTCGGTTAAGATTGGATCACCAGTTTATCATCGATCTGATCGATGAGTATTTTCCCATCAACGGCAACCTTGCCTGAGAGAATTATTTGTGCAAGCGGATTCTGAACGTGTTGCTGAATCACACGTTTTAGTGGTCTGGCTCCATATATAGGGTGATAGCCCTGTTCACATATCCAGTCTTTGGCTCGTTGCGTGAATTCGATCTCTAGGTTCTTGGATTTAAGGAGATTCTGGAGTTTGCACAACTGTATCTCAGCGATTTTTCCTATATCTTCATTACTCAGACGATTGAAAAAGAGAATTTCATCAAGCCGGTTGAGAAACTCAGGACGGAAAAATTTTCTAACTATTTCCATTATTTGTGTCTTTTCAGTGTCAGTGATCCTTTCAGTTTCCGAGAGGACCTCTGCTCCGAGATTTGATGTCAGTATAAGAATCGTATTCTTGAAATCCACAACGTGACCTTGACTATCAGTTAATCTTCCCTCGTCAAGGACCTGTAACAATATATTGAAAACATCATGATGTGCTTTTTCTATTTCATCGAACAGTATCACTTGATAAGGGCGACGCCTTACTGCTTCTGTCAGGACACCACCTTCTTCATAGCCTACATAACCTGGAGGTGCACCAATCAGTCTTGCTACTGAGTGCTTTTCCATATATTCCGACATATCGACCCGGAGTAGAGCTGACTCATCATCGAAGAGGAACTTCGCGAGTGCTTTACTAAGTTCAGTTTTTCCGACGCCAGTCGAGCCCAAAAACATAAAAGAACCAAGTGGACGATTTGCATCCTGAATCCCAGCTCTTGCACGTTTGACAGCATTACTGACAGCTTCTACCGCTTCGTTCTGACCTATGACTTGTTTCTTCAGCGCATTCTCTATATTGAGAAGTTTTTGTTGTTCGCTTCCCATCATCTTCTCGACAGGGATGCCGGTCCACTTCGCTACTATGGCTGCTATATCATCCTCTGTCACCTCCCGTTTTAGAAGAGTACCTTCTGCATGCTTTTCTTCGCGAGTCAGTCTGCCTTCTAAGTCACGGATGGTACCGTATAGAAGTCTTCCGGCTGTTGCAAGATCTCCGTTCCTTTGAGCTACCTCCAGGGACTGTCTTGCTTCGTTGAGTTCTTCTTTGATTTTCTGGATCTCTTTGAGTTTCGACTTCTCAGATTGCCATACGCTTTCTAAGTCCGCTTGTTTTTTCTCTAGACTTTCCAGATCCTGCCTAATTTTTTCCAGCCTGCTTACCGAATTAGCATCTTTTTCCTTTTTTAATGCCTCGGCTTCTATCTTCAGCTGGATGATTTTTCTATCAAGTTCATCTATTACTTCCGGTTTACTATCAGATTCGATTCTAATTTTGCTGGCTGCTTCGTCCATTAGATCTATTGCCTTATCCGGTAAGAATCTGTCGGTTATATATCTGTTAGATAGTGTCGCCGCAGAAACAACAGCGCTATCAGCTATTCTTATTCCGTGATGGACCTCGTATTTTTCTTTTATTCCGCGCAGAATCGATATTGTATCTTCTTCAGTAGGCTGGCCAACGAAAACTGGCTGGAATCTCCTTGCCAATGCTGCATCCTTTTCTATGTGTTTTTTATATTCATCCAGTGTAGTTGCGCCTACGCAGTGTATTTCCCCGCGCGCTAGAGCTGGTTTCAGCAAATTCGATGCGTCCATTGCCCCATCAGTTGCGCCGGCTCCGACCAGGGTATGAAGCTCATCTATGAACAGAATGATCCCTCCGGCTGAATCTGTGAGCTCATTAATCACAGATTTTAGCCTTTCTTCGAATTCTCCCCTATATTTTGATCCAGCTATAAGTGCACCCAAGTCCAGCGAGAGCAGCGAAGCACCAGCCAAATTTTGTGGGACATCCTTTGCAACCATGCGCATCGCGAGCCCCTCTACAATGGCAGTCTTTCCAACACCAGGATCTCCAATGAGTACTGGATTGTTTTTTGTCCTTCTTGAGAGTACTTGCATCACTCTCCTGATTTCCTCGTCTCTGCCTATGACAGGGTCAAGTTTTCCGGAGCGTGCAACTTCTGTCAGATCTTTTGTGTAGCGTTTTAAGGCATTGAAGGTACTTTCTGCATTTGCAGAGTCGGCCTTTCTGTTTCCTCTTGTGGCATCGATGATTTGTTGTAGTTTCGGTGCGCTGACACCTTGATCCTTCAAAATCTCGGAGGCTTCTGATTTCTCTGCTGCAATCCCTTGCAGTAACCTTTCGACGGTCACGAAACTATCCTGAGCTCTTTGCGCAATACCCATAGCTCCTTGGATGGCTTGTGCTGCGTCTGGTGTTAGATGTATATGTCCAGCTCCTTGTCCATGCACTGATGGCAACTTCTGAAGAGCGGTGCTTATTTTTTTCAGTATAATTTCAGGATTAGCATTGCACTGTTCAAGCAACTGCGGAATAAGGCCATCCGTATTATTAATTAGCGATTTCAAGATGTGGAGTGTGGTGAGCATCTGGTGTCCCATACTTACCGCATCGAGTTGTGCACTTTGTATTATTGCTGCTGAATTTTCCGTGAATTTGTCGAGTCGCATATTATTATCGGATTGTCTAAGGTATATATAAGCAGTATTAGCAAATTTTCACTGTCCGGGAAATTAGATTTTTTAAACCAGTGGAAGTAAAAGTAAGTTCAAATGCGCAGGATTGGTCGTGTCCGAAGTTAAGGCTATTTTTTCGAGTCTAGCGAAGTTCCCCTCGTTCCTATGGAGCAGAGTTTTCTTTGTATAAACCGTGATCTTTGATGCCTACAGTTCTACACATCCATATAGGAGTTCTGTGTGGTAAAGCGTAAGATTCCGATAGTACTCTTTGGTAATATTAACTTTGACAATATTTTGCTTTCGCTGTTTAAAATTTCATGAGCAACTTGGTTTCCTGTTTCTTGCTGAAAGGAGAAAGGTCAGATAGAATGAATTTTTATTCCAATATCTTAAAAACTCCTTGAAAAAGATACTCATAGATTCAACTGAAGATGAAACCAGAGTCGCTATCCTGAAGGATGGCCTGTTGATCGGATATGATCTCGAAAGTGCTTCTAACCTCCCTCAAAAGGGAAATATCTATTTGGGTGTAGTCTTCAGGGTCGATGATTCGCTTCAGGCTGCTTTCGTTGAGTACTTGCCTGGAGAATACGGGTTTCTACCGTTCTCTGAGATTCCCGTGACGTATTTTGATCTCCTTGAGGATGTGAAGGTCAATGCTATCGCAGAAGACAAGCATGTGTATCTTTACAAGAACTTCAATGCGACGGAAGTCATCAAAAAGGGATTGGTGATCTTCGTCCAGGTTACCAAAGAAAAGCGACGCAATAAAGATGTTACCTTGACCGCCTATGTGAGATTACCCAATAGATATTGTGTTCTCATGCCTTTTTCCAAAGATTTTGTTTTATCTAAGCAAATTTCCGATGAGAAAGCTGTGAACCGCTTGACACAACTTGTAGAGGAGAAAATAGGTGATCGAAAGTATGGTGTTATATTCAAGTCCTACTGCGAGAATGCTGATGAAAAAAATATCATCAATGATTATAACCTGCTGGTCTCCCAGTGGGATGCAATAGCATCCAGAAAAGAAGAAGGTAAAGCACCCAGGTTGATTTTCCGTGAAGCAAACTTGGTCAAGAAAATTCTCAGAGATTCCTATGATAGCAGTGTTGGAGCAATAATCATCAATGATAAGCATGTCTACCAGGAAACAGTCGATTATGTGCAGAGTGCTCTATATTTTGATAACCACCATGTCACTCTTTATGAAGAGAGATTACCTCTTTTCGATAAATATAAGGTAGAGGCTCAAATTGATAGTTTGTATGAGGAAAACGTCCCTCTAAGAAATGGAGGTTATATCGTCATCAATACAACTGAAGCACTCACAGCAATAGATGTGAACTCCGGGAGAATGAAAAAGGAAACTAACATCGAAGAAACTGCCTACAAAGTCAATATGGACGCTGTCGTCGAAATAGTACGTCAGCTGGAGCTCAGGGGAATAGCAGGAATCATCGTGATAGATCTCATAGATATGAGTAATTCCAAATATATCGCGAACGTCGAAAAAGCCCTACTTGATGGATTTAAGCGCTATAAGGCAAGAGTCCAGATTACCTCAATTAATAAATTCGGACTTGTTACAATTTCCAAGCAGAGGACCAGACATAATATTTCCGAATTTCACATGGCTAAGTGTCCACAGTGCGGAGGTAAAGGAAAAACGCTCAAGCTAGAATATCAAGTTCGTAGAGTCTTCTCGAGCATATATACCTCTCCTCCGTGTAGGGAGGTCTCCATTATAACAGGCCCCGAAATGGCAGCCTTTCTATTCAATAATTATCGTAGTAAGATAATCCGCGCTGAAGAGGAAATTGGAGTCAAGATCAGCATAAAAGTCGATGTGCACATGGATCCGCTCAAAGGATTTGAAATCTCTGTCCAGGGCAAGGATAAGGGTGTGAGTATATCAGCGATTCAGGAAAAAAATCATGATGTTGCCCCGATCTCTGAAGGACAGGTTGCGATCAAAGAAACGCCGATCCAATCGCGATCTCTAGCCAGTGCTTCTAGGAGATCCTGGGTTGCTTCGTGGATCCGTAGATTAGTAGGATCGCAGTAACCTTGTTTTTCCACAATGACCGTGTCGCCCATCGGAGTCGCTCTAATTAAGCTCCCTGGCTCTTTGGCTTTTTCTCCTTACTAGCTTCGAAGTAAGCAGGATCACAAATAGTGCTCCAGAGAAGATACTCAGAGTCCCACCGACCATGAAAATCGCCTTGTACAGAATAGTGCTTTCACCTGTCATGCCTGCGCTTTTTCTTAATGCTCCGTATCCACCCATCAGCAATAGCCCGGTTATATGTCCAAACTGTCCAATGGTGTAAGTCGAAAGCTGTATCATGGACAATTTCGATGTTAATGTCCCGGTCACGTGATAGGCAAAAGCCATGAAAGCCACTGTTATGCCGATAATTGATCCGTGATAGTGTGCTGGAATAATGATATTACTTTCTCTTATTAAGAAGCCTAACAATCCACCATAAACGAAAAGGCTTGCTGAGAGAGCGAATGCCCAAAAATAGGAATGTGGTACTTTCTGCTTTGAAATGAATAGCAAGTAAAGGATATAGGTAGTCGGCACTATTCCACCGAAGATACGCATATGATAGGTGAAAAATTGTATCAAAATTTCATTATCGGGTGTGTAGTAGTATATTAATGGAGTAGGCAAGATCAGCAACAGGTTGAGCCAGGATAGACTAATTAACACTTTATCAGAGCCTCGAACGCTGAAAAGTATAGAAAAGACAATTATCAACGATTGGCAGAAAACAAACTGTAAAATATGTCCTCCACCCCAACATAAGTATTCATGGAACTGATGAAGAGTCAGTGCACTAGGCATCCGTGCATATGCGAGGCACATGCATACCTGAGAGATTAAGAAAATAGTAGCGGTTATCCTATCACATCTTTCGGAATTACTTCTGATGATTGTGTCTAGACTATTAATCAGTATCCCAAACAAAAGTAGTGCTACCCCGGTGATGTAGGGTAGATTATCGAGGAATGGTATATAATTACTTTTTATTACATCAGTCCCTGGGATAAAGCCAGAAAGGAAAATCAATATCACTGCGATGAAACAAAGATTGTAGCTGAAGCGTTGTACTAATCCTTGTCTGTCCCAGGTACTCACTGTGATAGCAAGCATCCAGACATTGATGCCAAGTGTCACATGGATGATGAGCGAGACATCAAAAATGTTGGGTATCAACCCAACGAAGAAAGGTAGCCTCAGAAGCAGCACGAAACAGGAAAAAACACCTGATAACGCAAGTGCTATTATACCAAGATAGAGCCACTTAATTCGCATACGGAAAATAGTAGGTATTCCTCCTCCATGTATAACACTCAAACTGATCCTGAAATAGTATGAATGTCGTGTATTGGAACTACCTTCAAGAGTGCCATTTTATGTTTCATTATGTTTCATTGGAGCTCTGTCGATATATCAGAACTTACGTTTGTCAACCTCAATTAAAGTTGAGAGCATCTTAAGTCAAACGATGCTCCGCTTCAGTTTAGTAAAACGTCCAGGGAAAACTAGTAGAGAAGCAACGAGTCACGTTATACTTGTGACGCCGAAAATTACATACCTTTGCATGAATTACGATGCTCTGAAGAAAATTGCTGAACTTGCAATTGCAGAAGACCTAAAGGCTGGATACGACATCACATCTGACAATGTTATTGATCCGGATCTAAAAGTTCCGTTCGAAGTGAACACGCGTGACGCAACGGTAGTGTGCGTGCGACCAGTGACTGAGTTACTCTTGGGACAAACTGGAATAGAGTATATTCTTCATAAGTCCGATGGTGAAATGGTACAGGAAAATGAAACTATTATCTCTGGGTATGCGAATTCACTTGCTCTACTCAAAGTGGAGCGGGTTTTTCTGAATTTCATACAAAGAAGCTGTGCAATAGCAAGTATCACAAGGAAATTCGTTGATAAAGTAGCTCACACGAACGCGAAAATACGAGGTACACGCAAAACAACACCTGGTATGCGATGCATGGAACTATATGCTATCAAAGTAGGAGGAGGGGAAAATTACCGTGATTCCCTGAGTGATAAAGTGCTATTGAAAGATAATCATATAGCTATCAGTGGGGGTGTAAAATCAGCCGTGAATAGCCTTAGGAGCTCATTGGGAGAAGTTTACATAACTGTCGAATGCGATACTTTTCAGCAAGTCAGGGAAGCAGCATCGCTTAATGTCGGGACCATACTGCTCGATAATATGTCAGTAGAAGAAATTAAAAATTGCGTTGGGTATGTCAGAGGTGTACGTCCATCCATAGCCATTGATGCATCTGGAGGTATTACTCTCGAGACTGTAGTTAGAATCGCAGAAACCGGAGTGGACTATATCTCTGTAGGTATGCTGACGCACTCTATAAATGGCACAGATATCGGGATTGACGTCAGTGTCGATGACTGTGTTTCTTGAGCTTGGTATAGGTCTCAGATGCATAGTCCCATTACTGCTAGTGTCGATGATTGAATTATCTCCAGAGAACTTTTCAGTGGAGGAGTCTTACTAATTTAGGCTCTTTCTTGGAAGACTGTGGTATTGCAGTATGATCGATATCAGTGATCGGTTCTCGATGAGAGCAGTAATTCGGTTTCTGCAAATGTGGATCTTGATATTCCGGGCAATTGAAATCTCCGCGAACGTTGATTAGAATCGTTAGGTGTATTATTCGCTGTATATGCTAAAAATAAGACTAGCAAGATTTGGTAGGAAAAATCGTCCTTATTATAAAATCGTTGTGGCTAACAGCAGTGCTCCTAGGGATGGGAAGTTCTTAGAGCAAGTCGGTAGCTACGATCCTCTGTTATCGAAAGATAATCCATTACGTGTTCTCCTCAATAAGGAGCGTATCCAGTATTGGACAAGTGTTGGCGCTAAGCCTACTGAGAGAGTTTCTAAATTTGTTTCCAGTATCCAGGAATAATGATATGTGCTGGGCGGGTCGCCTCTACACATGGTGTTAGAGGATGTATACGCGTCCAGTCCTATATGTGCAGTACCTTCGGGTTCGTTGGTGCTGAGGTTTCTATTGGAGGGATCTCCTATACTGTCAGGACATCCTTTAATAGGAAGCCATCCTTAGTTGTCTTGTCCCTTTTAGGTGTCGATAGTGCGTCTGAAGCAGAGTCCCTTGTGGGTTGTGATGTCTTTGTTGCAGAGGCCTTACTTCCTCCACTGCCTGAGGATGAGTATTATTATAAAGATCTTATCGGAATGGCTGTATGTTCCAAGGGTGAGCACGTCGGTTCTGTTCTGATGCTGTATGACTTTGGTGCGGCGGCTCAAGTTCTTGAAATTACTTCCCGTTCAGGGAAGAAGATCATGATACCCTTCACTAAGGAGTTCATCGTTAAGGTTGATCTTTGTGCTAAGATGATCGAAGTTATACTTCCCGAAGAGGTGTGATCCAGATGTTATTGATTCTGACTATCAGTAATGTAGTACTTGTTTTGATTGTAGGGTATCTTGGCTATCTGAGGGTCCGTGCTGGACTCATCTTGGAAAGGGAGCGTGAGAAAATAGAGAGATTGTCCGCGGAATTGTTGGAGATTCGCGCACTTTATGAGAAGGAAGGGGCCTCCAATGATGAACTTACCAAGCGTGTGGTGCAGCTCGAAGCTGAGAAAAAAAGTTTCGAGTACTCTCAGAAGGCCATGTATATGGAATTCGAAAACTTGGCCAATAAAATTCTGGAGAGTAATACAAATAAGTTCAGAGAACGTTCCTTGAGTGATCTGAGTACACTTTTAGATCCTCTCAAAGTGAAGATTGCTGAATTCGAAAAGAGAATAGAGGATTCCTTCAGTGTTGATATTAAAGAAAGGTATTCCCTCTCTAGGGAGATCGCTCGTATGGCTTCTCAGACTGAGAAAATGATTGATGAAGCAAGTAAACTCAGTAAAAGTCTGCGTGGTGATAATAAAGCCCAGGGACTCTGGGGTGAATTGGTGTTGAGTAAAATATTGGAACATTCCGGGTTGCAGAAGGATCGAGATTATACCCTACAGCAGAAGTTAGGGAATAGTAGTATCCCGGATGTCATTATCAATCTTCCTGACGAAAAACACCTCGTGATTGATGCGAAAACCTCACTCAAGCACTACGATCTTTATGTGCAAACTAATGAGAAAGAACATTTAGAGCTTTTTCTGAAGTCCATAAGGAGTCATATCAAGAATCTTGCTGGGAAAGAGTATCATGCAGCTCATGAGCTTTTCACGCCTGGATTCGTTTTTATGTTTGTCCCAATTGAGAGTGCATATATGTTAGCGCTTTCCAGTGATTCCGAGTTGAAGGAGTTAGCTCTACGGAACAGAGTGATGCTTGTTTCCCCGAACTCACTTATAGCGATGTTGCAAGCTGTGTCATCAGTCTGGAAAATTGTTGATCAGAACAAAAATGCCAACGAAATCGCTAAAAAGGCTGGTGCTATGTATGATAAGTTCGTGCTTTTTGTAGAGGAGCTGGTAAAGGTAGGTAATGCGATTGCACATTCCGACCGTCTCTATAAAAGCGCGATAAATAAACTCAGGGATGGTAGAGGTAGTTTGTTCAAGCGTGCAGAGGATCTTAAAATGATGGGAATATCAGCTAATAAGGAGCTCAAAGACAATCAGTTTCATGCTGAGCCAGAATAGCAGTGATTCCGGTCACATTTGAAAAGACTCTATTTCAGATTCTCTTCTCTACGGGGCCATCACATGGAACTGGCATAAATCTTACTTCGATTCACGAGGTCGTCTTTGATGTTCAGTACTGGGTGCTCGAGCAAATTGAAATACTTGAGTGTCGCTCCTTTATCAAATTGCCTCACCTTGCTGATAATGCGCGACATGGGTCTGTCAGCTATTTGCGGCTCGCATCCGATTATGAAGACGACAATTACTCTCCCTATTGCGCCTATTTGATCAGTGCTCCTAATCGACTTCTTGAGAATCTCAATGACTTGCAGCATGGACGTCCTTGACGAGTCAGATAGTTGTATAAATCCGACAACACAGTTTTGACGATACTGCTTACAGAACCGTGAGAGAAGTACAATTTCAGCTTCTGTGGACTGTGAATCCATTATCCTCAACGTGTCATTTATGGAGTATTCAAAATGATCACAGCTTCTCCGGAAGTCTGCTAGATGATCGATGCAACCATATTCCCTAGCTAATATTTGATATCTTTTTTCCCTGCTCGATGCGCTGCTGGAAGGGAAGATTTTAATCTTAACCGGAATATTCGCTCCATGTTTGCTTTTCAGCGAAAGTTCTCTGAGTCTTGTAAGAATTGATTCAATATCTATTCCATATTCTTCATATTCTAGATGTTCCAATATCCTGTCTCGATCTTTTTGTTCTAGGATATCGAAAAATGGGCGACCTTTGAGTTCAGAACTCGTGTAGAACAATAACGATAGCAGTGCCTCATTTGCATCTGATATCATAACTGTCTTATCATTGTTATCCTGGACTATGGATATCACAAGATCACTTTTTCTTCGTGCGATTGATATTTCCACAATTGTAACGAGAAGCCCAACTCATAAATGTTACATTGATTTGATTAACTTTTAATAAATTATATTTTATGTTAGGTTAACATATAAATCCGTCCTCCCCTCTGATCGGGGTCGGTAAAGCGGATCTCGGTGCATGATGCGTCGAAAATCATTCGCTATTATACTGGCTATATAGTTGCCTTCCAGATCGGAGTTGTGATGCCGGGATGGTGGAATATGATGCATCTATGTGACAACTTGTTTTTCTAGTGGAGCTGCTATATGGACTTTGGAAGCCATCTCTCTGAGTTAAGGTATAGACTAGTTATCTCGGTACTTTTTTTCCTTGGAGCGTTTTGTTTATGTTATTACTTTTCTGAGGAAATATATAAATTCTTGCTCAGGCCCCTGGCTGAAATAGCGAATCAGCGAGATGGAGTCACAGGAAAGAATTGTAGTTTTACTCTGATTTATACAGGCCTTACTGAGACATTCGTAGTTTACTTGAAGGTTGCCTTTCTTGGTGCGATTTTACTATCTGCACCATTTTTTATATGGCAGATATATATGTTTGTTGCACCAGGACTCTATCCAACTGAAAAACGTGCCTTCATTCCGTATATTGTATCCGCTCCTATACTATTTGTTCTTGGATGTTCGGTAGTGTACTACTACGTTTTTCCGCTTGCGTGGCAATTTTTCGTGAGCTTCGAATATGATGGTAGTAAACCAGGTACATTGCCTATCGAATTTATGCCTTCCGTTTCTGAGTATCTCGACCTTGTTGTACAGTTCATGTTTGCATTTGGTATAGCCTTCCAATTACCTGGTATTTTGACTCTGTTATGTCATATTGGTTTGCTGGATCACAATGCCCTAGTGAGAAAGCGGAAATTTTCAATAGTATTGATATTTATCGTTGCTGCGATTCTTACGCCACCTGATGTTCTAAGTCAGATAGGACTTGCGATTCCTATGTTGTTCCTATATGAGTTATCGATTCTCTCATGTAGGTATGTTTGTAAGAGGCGTTCCTCAGCAGAAAAGAAAGGAGGTACCTAGTGGCCATGGAGTCAAGTAGAGATGGATATCACTGATAAATAAAAGGACGAAATTCTTGATACTTGCCGTGGTTTCCTATATTTGCTTACTTCTGTTTAGTGCGTTTAATGGAGTTTTTGTTGGATAAAAGTATTGGTGCTCAATTGAAATTCGCTAGTGTTCAGTTGAGAGTATGTTCGCAGACACCCAACCTTGATGCAGAGTTGTTGCTCACGCACGTACTTGGATCCACACGAGAGAAGCTACTTCTCAATTCCAATGACGGCCTTAGCGAGGAAAAAATAAGCGAATTCCATACACTTATAGAGCTGAGAAAAAAATATTCAGTGGCTGCTATCACGGGCAGGAAGGGGTTCTGGAAATCCGAGTTTGTTGTCAGCAAGAATATTCTTATTCCGCGTCCCGACACCGAAACGATAGTTGCCGCGGTCCTGTCCAGGTACGGAAAACACAGGCGATCCCTCAGAATATTGGAGCTGGGCACTGGAAGTGGTTGCATCATTATTTCGCTGTTAAATGAATATAGAAATGCTATAGGTTTCGGTTTTGAGAAATCCAATGCAGCATTCCGGCTAACCAGGATCAATTGTCATAGACACGGATTGCAGTCAAGATTAAGACTTTATCACTCTGACTTTAACCGTGTTCCCGCGATTCTTAGAGGTAAGGTGGACATTATTGTTAGCAATCCCCCTTATATTAAGCGAGCAGATCTTCCAACTTTGCAAACAGAAGTGAGAAGTGAGCCGCGTCTTGCGTTGGACGGAGGTTTCAACGGCATATTGCCATATTTTGCTATATTGAAACTCGCAAAAAAGATACTCAATCCTGGTGGGGAGGTCTTTTTAGAGGTCGGAGATTATTGGAAGGACTCGATGTTGTCGTTACATAATAGTGCATTTAGGATCTCTGGAAGATTCTACGATTTATCAGGATTCCAGCGTGTTGTTACTTTGAAGCAACAGGGATCAGTACTGCAATAAGACAGCCAGTATACAATCCCAACATAAAATCTTTTTGGACCCTTAAATCTTAAGTAATTATGAAGATGTATTCCTATAGATTTTTCTATGGATGGACTTCCTAAAGTTAAATGCTAGGATGGCTAATTATATATTAGGTAAGTAGCTATGATAGATTTTACTTTTGTTGACCCACCTACAAATGATGGTCAAGAAGGTGATGGTTGCTGCATCCTCGATGGTTCACTGGTTGGGGTACAAGATCCTGATGAAGAGTAACTGCTGAGTTTTGTAGTTGCACTGAGGCAAATCATGGGCCAGTGGGTATTAGAGAAACGCCTGCTGGAGCTCTTCTGGTTAGCTTGTGACTCTGCTTTTCAGAACGGCAGCACTGCGAATTGTGCCTCAGATAGTGGCTCCGGTTGCGCATCATAGGTTTCTGTTCTTGGAATCAGGTTGTCGCGATCATCAAGTCCGATTGCTATGTCGCAGTATGAAGCCACTGTGATGATAAGAGATATCAGCGCTAGTATGCCGAGGGTGAGTACAAGGCCAGTTGCCGGATCTGCTGTTTTAAAAAGTGTCTCCTCGTTTAGGGCGCCGAAGCACCAGTATAGAGTGAATGCTAACATTGATAAGTAGAGCGTACATAGTATCGCTGTGCCATGCATCACCGTTGGAGTGAATTTGTTCAGGAGTTGTTCTGCGTTGATTTCTTCTGCTTTGTAGTCGCGTAAGTTCTTCCCCTTAGACGCGTCATATATGAACAGTGCTAAACTGAGTAGCGTTATAAGGCCTAGCACACTGAGCATCAGTATCTCTGCTGCTGGCTGGCTTCCACATAAAGTGGAGATTCTATTGATGATTCGTACTATAAGCAGCGTTATTGTCCCTATTATTATGAGACCTAGTAAAACCCGGAGGATTACCCTGGCCCATCTCATTTTCCCAAGGATACTGTGATCACCTCGGTAGTATTCTAGAAAGCGCGCAGATATGGCACCGGCTTCTTCTAAGAAAGGCTGTATGCGGCGGTTAAAATATTCTGTGCGTGGGGCGTGAGCAAACCGGTAAGCTAAGAATATGATCATCAAAGCATGTGCTTCTAAGCTATGCGGATTCGCTACTTGCTTACCAAAAATTCTTTTTTGTGTGACTGCAGTTGATAATTTCTTATTTGTATAATACTCAAACTCAGCTGTAAAACTGGTCACCTTATTAGTAAGCTTCTTATCGCGTGCGTTCAAGGCACGTTTCAAGTTAGTTTTATAACGTTTCACGGTTCATTCCCTAATCGGAGTCTAGAGTAGCGGAAAAATATTGCAAAATCCTAATGTTTTGCGTATTTTCCGTAGATTATATAGACAAGAATTTTTTTCTCAATAAGTAAAGTAGCCTTTTCGCTGAAAGCTGAAGTGAGATAAGCAGAAGCAAAGGTCCATGGGCTGGTGCTTTGCATACCAGGCACTAGACTAAGGTCATCCAAGAGCCCGCGTGAATAGAAATTAGCGAGAGTTATCCAGCACGAAGGCTCAGTGGATGCGGATAGTGGTAAGTCCAATCTATGAGTTTGCGCAATAATGATTCATCGCATCTGACAAGGTACCAGACTCTTCTATCATTCCAGTCTCACGGATACTTTTCAAAAGATCCGGGTGGTGTAAGTGGAAAAACTCTAAGAGTTTCTTTGCAAAGTCACCGACTTCAGAGACAGCGACTTTGTCAAGATGACCCTCATTTGCTGCAAACATGAGTACTACTTGTTCTTCCATGGTGAGGGTCTGGTGCTGATTTTGTTTTAGGAGTTCAGTTAACCGCTTACCTTTGGCTAGGAGTGCTTGGGTTGTCTCATCTATGTCTGACCCGAATTGCGCGAACGCCTCCATTTCCCTATATTGGGCAAGAGTCAACTTAACCGACCCAGCAACCTGCTTGATTGCCTTGACCTGTGCAGCTGATCCAACTCGGGAAACAGAAAGTCCGACGTTTACTGCTGGCTTGATGCCTTTGTTGAATAGCTCAGACTCAAGGAAGATCTGTCCGTCGGTGATGGAGATAACGTTCGTAGGGATATATGCTGATACATCTCCAGCTTGTGTCTCTATTATTGGGAGTGCGGTAAGTGAGCCAGCACCTTTTTTATCCGACATTTTTGCCGCACGCTCCAGGAGTCTTGAGTGGATATAAAAGACATCCCCAGGATAAGCTTCACGTCCTGGTGGGCGACGTAGCAACAGAGACATTTCTCTGTATGCAACTGCATGTTTGGACAGGTCATCGTATACGATGAGGCAATGCATTCCATTATCTCGGAAGTATTCTCCGATGGCACAACCTGCGTACGGTGCCAGGAACTGTGATTGCGCTGAATCAGATGCACCTGCGAGAACGATAGTAGTATAATCCATAGCTCCGTGCTCCTGTAAGGTTCGTGTGATCCTCGCGACTGTTGAGCATTTCTGTCCGATTGCTACGTAGATACAGTACAGTTTTTTGTTATCAGGGAGGTTCTTATTGATTTCTCGCTGATGGATAATTGTATCCAGAGCGATGGTGGTTTTTCCAGTTTGTCTATCCCCAATGATCAGTTCTCTCTGTCCACGTCCAATTGGGATCAATAGATCTATCGCCTTTATCCCTGTTTGAACCGGCTCATGTACGGATTTACGCTCCAGGATTCCAGGTGCTTTTAGCTCAATCGGGGAATAAGTATCACTGAGAATTTGTCCTTGACCATCAAGTGGGTTCCCAAGCGGATCTATGACCCTGCCCAGAAGCTTTTTACCTACCTGAATGCGAAGTGTTTCTTTACCCCTCTTGACTATATCTCCCTCTTTGATTTCTTGGGTATTGCCCAGCACGACGATCCCTATGTGATCGTACTCTATACTCTGGACCAGACCAACTGTCCCGTCCGGGAAAAAAACTTTTTCGTTGAACTCTACACTTTCCAAACCACAAGCAATGACCACACCATCCTTCACTGAGATCACTTCACCTACCTCTTCAGAGAAGATTTGCTGATCGAAATCCTTTATTCTCTCCTTTATTATCCTCAGTACTTCGGATGCATTGATATCCAGACTCATCTTTTCTCCTTCTTATTAAATCATCTCAGAAATAGCCCCATGGCTCATACTTCTATATTTCTCTAGCCTTCCGATAATGGAGAGGTCTATCATTATCGAATTCATTTTGATTGTAAAACCGCCTAATAGTCCGCTATTTATCTTTTGGACGATATTCACTTTTTTGAATTCAGGGAAAATACCCACCAAGGCAGCTATAATACTTTTTTCAGCTTTGGTGTTTAAATCAGTATAAGACTCTACTAGTACATCGATTTCTCCCCTGTTTTTCTTTACAATTTTTAGGTATTCCGTGAGCACTTTCGAGCATAAAGCACCTCGATGATTTGTCAGAAGAATCTTACATAAATTCCTCAGTGCAACTGGGACTCCAATGTTTTCGACGACGTGCACCTTCATGGCTGAAGCTATCCTAGTTGAAGAAAGAAAATCATTTTCTCTGAGCAACGCGATGAATTCATGAGCAACTTTTTCTAATTCATCCGCGCAAACCTCATACAAGGAGCGCGCATACCTATTAGCTATATATTCCTGCATTTAGATTTTTTTAGATGCCTTACACATTCTCTTACAGCTGCAGAGTTTTTGCAAATCTTGGGGTAATAGATTCCTTGCTGTTACCTGAATCCAGTATTCCTGGTTTTGGTAATAGTCTACTTCGATATTTTTGACGATTTTTCAAGAGAGTCTACTTTCTTCTATATACCGTGCTCTGGGTGATGATGGAATCTAGTGGTTGATCATGTTTTTCTATTTTTAGCTCAGCGCAGAGTTGTTCATCGTATCCAAGACCTATGTAACGTGTATGAAAACCATTTGATCTTGAAGAATCAATGAACCTATCAAAGAATCCCTTACCGAAGCCTAATCTATGACAGTCTTCGTTGAATGCTATCAAGGGGACAAGTACCACGTCAGGAGTGATTCTGACTCCATTCTTGGGTTGTCTTATCTGAGAATTTTTGAGTTGTATTAACTCATCACCGTTTTTCCATGTTCTGAAAAGCATTTCTCTACTCCCTGAGGTACATGGTAGACACAAGATTTTATCTGTTAGATTATTCAATAGAAGCATAGGATCGACTTCACCATCAAGTGGAATGTAGAGACCAATGCTTGCATATTGCCTCAAGCGAAACTCCCTAAGAAAGTTCTCCATTATTGATGTATCCAGTAGAGGCTTATTCGGTAATTCCTTTCTTATTTGGCGGTACTTTTTCCTCAATGGGGCCTTATTCATTGGTTGCCTATAGGTGTTGTTTTCAGTATGGAGATCACATTTTCGTCAGCACTGAATAAGTATATCATCATTTCCGAGATCAACTGCCAGGATCACTTTTGATCAAGGATACAACGGCATAAGTCGAAATCCCTTCCTTCCTACCCTCAAATCCGAGCTTTTCCGTTGTTGTTGCCTTGATACTCACTTGGCTTTTTGCAACTCCGAGCAACACCGCTACTTTTCCCCGCATCACATCTTTATAACTCTGAATTTTTGGTGCCTCACACACTATCGTCAGGTCTGCGTTGTTCACCTGATACCCCTCTCGTGAGAGAAGTGATATCACTTCTCTCACGAGATAAGACGAAGCCTTTCCCTTCCACTGCGGATCTGTGTTGGGAAAAAGTGTACCGATGTCATTTGCGTATTCTATGTTAGCCGCCCCGAGGAGAGCATCGACTAGAGCATGTAAGGCAACATCGCCATCCGAGTGTGCTATCACCCTGTAGCTACAAGGAATTTGAATACTACACAACATCGTGAACCCATCATCTTCGCTTTGAACTCTCTCTATCCTATGAACGTCGTATCCAAATCCAATGCGAAACATTTAATGTCTACCGAAAGCCTACAAGACCTAGGATGTCATAACATGAATCTTGTGAAAATTGAAACGTCCACAGAATTTCTTGAACATGTTGGAGAATCAGTAAACTCTATGATTTCAGGTGTTTTCGATATTGGAGATTCCAATAGTAGTGCACATAAGCAATTTTTACATCTAAATCTACCTGGTAAGTATGATATGGTCAGTGGCGCAATATTGTAGTAAGATATCCTGGAGTCTCGCCGCTATGGCTCAGTGGTAGCGCGCTTCATTGGTAATGAAGAGGTCTCAAGTTCGATTCTTGATAGCGGCACCCCTTTATAGAATGTTTGTCCCAAAATTAGAATTAGAAATCGCTTGGAGCTACTTGGCTTCGAAGAGCTTCAGGGGGCTTGTCTCCATCCTCTCGCTACTAGGGATAGCTATAGGCGTTGCTTCACTGATTGTTGTGACCTCAGTGATGGATGGTTTTAGAAACGAATTGTTTTCAAGTCTTATTGGTATTGGTGGCCATGTCAATATTAGAGTGCGGCACTATACCTATGATGACTTTGCAACTCTGAACGCTTCCTTATCTGAAATAGAACACATCTCTACCGTAGTACCTGCGCTTGAAATGCAATCCATTGTTTCAAATGGCAATGAGGTGACAGGAGTCCTAGTTAAGGCGATGAGTCTACAGGATTTTTCCGATGACCATTTCGTAATGGACAAGATAGTTGCTGGGGAAGTTTCGGGATTTCAGGATGGTGTGATCATCGGAAAGAGAATAGCCGATAGTCTTGGAGTCGGTGTTGGTGATGAGATTACTTTCTTATCAGCATCGTATAGCAACACAATACTTGGCCCAATCCCAAGGATGAAGCGTATAAAAATTGCTGCAATCTTCTCGTTCGGAATGGTAGAGTACGATAGTGCGCTGATCTATATGCCCTTTGATATTGCATCAATTTTTTTCCGCTCTGGTTTGAATAACGTCAGTATTTATCTAGACGATCCTGGCATTGCTCATGATGTTTCTAAGAAGATAATGTCTAAGTTGCCTGAAATGGATATATCAAGTTGGCAGGATGAGAAAAATCCGTATTTCCGTGCAATAAAGATTGAAAAAAGTATAATGTCCATCATTCTAATGATGATTGTCTTAGTGGCAGCATTTAATATCATTTCGAGTTTGTTCATGTTGGTGGACGAAAAAAAGCAATCTATTGCGATCCTGAGGACAATGGGAATGACGAAAGCTAGTATCATCAGGATCTTCATTTCATGTGGTAGTATAATCGGGGTAGCAGGTACAGCTCTTGGGGCGTTCCTGGGGGTACTTTTGAGTCTGAATATCAATGGTGTGAGGTCCATGATAGAAAAATTGACAGAAGAGCCTCTCTTTGATCCTTCTGTGTATTTTGTGGATAAAATACCAGTTTCTCTGAGTTTTACTGGAGTGACGGTAATATCACTGTCAGCGATGTTGATTGCATTTTTGGCGACTATTCCGCCAGCTTATAAGGCTTCCATACAGAATCCTGGCTCTGTGCTGCGCTGAAAGTGTAAGCTCCCTTGTGACCACTTCCATAATTATTTCAAAGGTATTCTAAGCTCCCGATCTATCTGAGCTTCTGTATACAGCGGTATTGATCTACCTAATCCTCTCTGTCATGATATCTCGGGGCTGCCCATATTGCGAGTGGATTCACTTAAACTATGGCATCTAAGTTTCTCTGTGAATGCGTATATAATCTCAGTCGGTTCAATGTAGAATTTTAGTTCCTCATGTGTCAGTGGATGGGTAAATTGAAGCGAATGCGCCCATAGTCCATGATGTTCCATTATTAGATCAGCTTCTTTTTTCAGGCCGTATAACTTGTCACCGAGAATGGGACAACCTAAGGATTTCATGTGTACCCTAATCTGATGTGTTCTTCCAGTTTCTAGTGTGCACTCTATGACGCTATACTTCCTATCGCTACTTTGAGCTATGACGTTGTAATATGTGATAGCACTTTTCCCAGTGTGCTGGCTCACTACCATTTTTTTGCGATCCCTCTTGATTAGTGTTCTGATGGCCCCTGATGTGAGTCCCGGGACAGCATGAGTAATAGCCAGATATTTGCGCCTAACTTCTCGATTTTTGATCATCTCGCAAAGTAGTGCGTGCACATGATCAGTTTTTGCCACGATAAGAAAACCTTCTGTATCTTTATCTAGTCTATGCACTATCCCTGGTCGTATGGACCCTGCATTGCTTAGCTGCTCTTGGGTATAGTGATGTAAGAGTGCGTTCACTAGTGTGCGATCTTTGTTTCCTATTCCTGGATGTACTACTAATCCTGCGGGTTTATAGAGTACGACTAAACCTTCATCCTGGTATCTGATATCGAGTGCGTGGGAGTACGGCTTGCGTTGTTTTTGCGCGGTTGCCATACCCAATATAGAGTACTCCTGTCCACAGAAAACACATTGTGAGGGTTTTAAAACACTTTTCCCAGCTAATGTAACCATTCCCCATCTTATCAGCTGTTGAACCTTGCTGCGTGATAATACAGCAAGGGCTCGCAGCAGAAAGAGATCCAAGCGCACACCATGTTCGTCTTCTGATACAATGTACTTGTCTTTCACCAATCTTCATTCGGAGGATCAACCTACAGATTACAGTAGATAGGACTCTCAAGTAAATTAGCCTAGGGCGCTATTTTGGATTCTTGCCCTGTTACCACTCCTTGAAGCTTTGGATCCGTTATTTGATTCTTTGCTTTAGTTTCTAGCTCAGTGAACATGTAAATTAATCCCGCAATACTTGCTGCTATCACCACGGCTGAGGCAACGGTGGCAGTAAAGAGAAGACCTCTGCTAACAGCATCAACAGTCGCATAATCATGGACAGCCCTGTTCAGAAAAAAAGCAAATGCAGCGATATTCAGGCAGAGAACAGCTGTGCAAACAGGAATCCAAATGCACACAGCTTTTCTACTCAGACGCAGTCTTTTCAGTATTTCCTCATCTGGAAGACCTACTCCTGATTCTAATGCATCGTAGGCATCCATTACATTCTCGCAAAATGAATGCGTGTAATCACATTCTAATAAACATTTGTGTTTAGAGATATCCCTACTGTGTTCTTCCCTTATAGCATTAAGTGTGTTCTGCAGCTCTACTCCACTTTTGTTGATGATCCTTTCAAGATCAGGAGCAAGGATCGACAGCTCTTCAGCTCCGAGAAGGTTTTCTTTTTTATGAGCAAGTGCTTCCGCCACATTCCGTGGGTTGTAAGTAAAATGTTTTGCAGCTTCAACAGCGAATACACCACAAGAATACGAATCACATTGCAGGTATACACCATCCTGAATGAATAAAACATATGCCTCTAGAGCCTTCTCTACAGTAAATCTACTAGGAGAGCTGTTTAAAACTAGTGTATATATTCTTTCGCTTTGCTCAGGATCCCTGAAAGTGATAAATGTTTGCCAGTGTCCATTATCTGGAAGGCCAGTCTCCACAACTGTTGTTTGTGCAGTGTGACTTTTTTTTATTAATAACTCAGTTCTTGCCGCTGCTACCACTGAATTCAGGAAATTATTGCGACTCTGTAAATCATTGAGTTTTTCAGGCCACAAGCGAGCTCGGACAAATGACGCATGGTTTACGACACAAAACGTCGCCTTCCCCTTTGCTCGTGCACCAATAGAAGCTAATAACAGTGTCACAACACCGTCCATATACATAGAATCCGGACCTGTGAGGTCTTTAACAGTAACGTCAGAGCCTACCTTTAGTATCATTTCTGATTTCAAACCGGATATGCTCCCAAGCATACCATTTTTGTCATACTCTGTCCACAGAGTGTATCTATAAAGTTGTATTTTAGTGTTGCTTTTTCCATTGGTTAGGGATTTTTCTTTGAAAGAGGATGGTGAGAAATCACCTCCCTGTGTAGCTCTTGTTGTGAAACGTGAGTATAGATCTGTGTGGTGGTAATCTGTGAATGTCCAAGGAGATCTTGTACAAGTTTTATGTCCATTCCCCTGTCCAGTAGGTGTGTCGCGAATGAATGTCGGATAACATGCGGCGAGATTCTTTCTGGGGCAATATTGCACTTTATTGCCAGTTCCTTTAGAAGTTGACCCAATCTTTGTCTGGATATGTGCCTGTTTTTCCCACCGGTGCCCGGGAAAAGCCATTCCGAAGTACTTTGATGGGAGTGTAAATATCGTATCAGTACTTCTATAGACCTCTTGGAGAATGGCAGTATCCTTTCTTTTCTTCCTTTGCCCTGGATAATGATGTGCTGTTGCCCTTTCAAAAGTGGCCCTATGTCTGCAATCTTTAACCGTATTAACTCAGAAACCCGCATACCTGATGCATATAACATTTCTAGCATCGTATGTAGACGTAGTGTGTCCGGATAACCCTGCCCAAGAAATGTAAGTAATCCTTTTATCTCCTCCTTGATTAGATATCTTGGCAGTATCAGGGCTTTCTTTGGTAACTCAATATCCTTCATGGGATTAATGTAAATGAGCTTCTCGAAGTACAGGAAAGTATAAAATTGTCTGAGTGTGGCGATTTTTCTTCTTATTGTGGCGCTCGAGTATCCTCTCTCTTTAAGTCCGGTGATGTAACTACATAGATCTTCCTTTGAAGCTTGGATGAATTCAGTCTCTTCAAGGAACTTCTGCAAAAGCACTAGATCTGTTTTGTAACTGGCGATCGTATTAAATGATGCATTCCTCTCCACAAGCATCTTTTCCAGAAAATGCTCAATGTATTTATTATCATTTATGCTCATGAATTCTCCCACACTTGTTTCAATGTATCCATCTACTCTTCCTATAAGGGCAGTACTTCTGTATCATCGACGGCACCTTGATCTCTCAATCCAGCTCCGAAGCGAAGGAAGTTTTCCTCAAGAACGTTACTCAGCGAGTTTCTTTGTGATATCCAGTTGTCTTTCCACAAGTGTTTCACGCGGGAGAGTGAGATAACTGAATACAAATATTAATCCTAAAATGGATAACACCAACAGTATGATCTTCTTTCTTATGGATTTATTTTTTTTTCGCATTATTTGTCTCCGATGCTTAGTGTTGAACCCTTTCATCTTACATCCTTAATGCTTGCTGTGGCTATAAGGTTTTCCATCATAGTGTGTTTGACCTCAAGGAATTCACTGAGTCATAGTGATTTCTAAGTGTTGATTTCGTTAGAATAAATTTTTACAATCTCCCTTTGATACCGACTTTATGATGCGCATCGATACAATATTATCAGCCTATTCACATAATTCTGCCGGCTCTAGGGCGAATCTCGCTAGGGTTCTCATGCATGGGCGGCTTGCGAATACAGGGAGGCTTCTAATACTGCCAGTAGACCAAGGCTTCGAGCATGGTCCAGATGAAAGTTTCCATGGCAATTTGCCTTCTTATGATCCGGAGTATCATATTCAACTGGCTATCGAAGCCGGTCTTAGTGCGTATGCTGCTCCACTTTCCATGCTTGCGGATGTTGCTCATAAGTATCCTAACAGGGTTCCTCTGATTCTGAAACTTAATAGTGCCAGTAAGCTTTTCCCTAAGAGTTGCCCTCCGGATCAGGCTTACATTGGAACTCCTGAAGATGCTCTCAAGCTCGGATGTGTTGGGATAGGTCTCACGATTTATCCGGGCTCTGAAAACTATAGGTTGATGTTAGGTGAATCTGCTAAAGTTATAGCTAAGGCCAAGTCTCTTGGACTTCTAGTTGTGATATGGGCTTATCCGCGTGGAGGTGATCTACCCTCTAAGGATGAGATCGCATTGGATATTGTGTCTTATGCGGCGCACATGGCCTGTCTCGCTGGTGCCGACATTGTGAAAGTGAAACTACCTAGTGCCGATCTTGCTAATGCTCATAGTAAACTTGGGGTAGTAGAGGATCTTTCTGATAGGGTAAAGGTGATTGTAAGATCTTGTTTTGCTGGGAAAAGGCTGGTTTTATTTTCTGGTGGGCAGAGTAAGGGTTTACCTACTCTTTATGAAGAGATAAAAGCTATCAGAAATGGTGGTGGGGCAGGCTCTATAATGGGAAGAAATGCCTTCCAGCGGCCCCAGAAGGAAGCTCTTGAGATGCTTTCGGAGATTATCTCACTATATAGGCAGTGAGTATGAGTTCGCATTTTTGTGTAGTTACAGTTCGTTAGTTGCTCAGGTTTACAACCTTTTCAACGAGGATCAATGCACTGGCGACCTGTGGATGTTGAATTCTTTTCCACAAAAGCGCTACCGACTATTTTCCTCGCTTTGGTCTGTAGCAGAACTGCCAAATACTGCTGATTGTAATCTCGCACTCGCTACGTCTTGTAAAACATAATCATCCCGTGTGCGTGGTTGAGCGTGGATCCCGTTAGGACTTGGTCCTGGGTGAGGACTCTGATTCTCTGGGCCTTGCTGGGCAGAATCTTCATTAGCGTTTAGATAAGATCTGTTCTCAAAAGCTAGAATTGGTGCAGCTTCATCAGAGGGTAGCTCGCATACATAAATCTCCGCGATTTCCTCCTCTTTTTGTTCTGCTTCTAGTGAACTCCAATACGGACTATGTACGGCGTCTGTGAAATCCAAAGCCTTAGGTAGTTGCGGCTCACCTCCCAACCCAAGATATTCCCTGGCTTTGACTAGCAGGTAATAACAGAACGAAAAGATTAGAATCAACAGGGCAATTATATTGAGTGCCAGTGTTGTTTCGCAATCACCATGAAGGCTGCACTTGGTTATTGCTATAGTCAGGTTGTACACCAGGACTGCGACGATAAAAATCAGCGCAAGGGCTATACAAATATTTCGGTGTAACAGTTTCGTAGCTTGTGATTTAGTACAACTCCTACTTGAAGGAGCCTGACTAGCTATGTTGTTTATATCTATATCCTTATTGATCGGAAGATTTTGTGGGCCGAGCATGCTTTTTACGATGAAGGTTATTATCTAGTCAAAATAGACTTACAATGCATTCTATTACATTCTATAATCGTCCAAATTCTGTTACTAACTCTTGGAGAAGGAAAGTTATAAGCTTCAACTTTAGCCTAACGTACGTTGCTACTCCAACTTACACCCAGATCAAAATGCGATTGGTTGCCTTTATTAGTCTGTAGTTTAGAGGTAGTGCTACAACAGCTATATGAACTGTTAACACGATCACCTCTCTCAGACCCCAAATACAATTTTGGCTTTCGATTTCTTCCCGGTGATGTAGAGACCCTCTTGGATTAGTCGTATTTTCCAATAGCTGGAATTATTCTACATTAGAGAAATAAGCCTATCACTTTCTTACAAATTTTACCATCTATCCTCGCAAGAAGATAGTATTAGTGCTTTAAACCTGTACTAGTACCAATACTTCCACCAATACCCGAGCTGAGGATGTATAACAGATATTGCACAATGTTAACGAATCTCATGCCTTAAGGTTGATACAGCCTGTGAAAATAGAGATCAAAAATGCTTCTCAGATCGAGCATTTTTGTGCTCCAGAGAAATATGTCCAAGTGTTACCACGTATACCAAGCAAGTGAGGTTCTAGTAGCCTTGATAACTACTCCTGTCCTTGGTGATGTCGTTTCTTGGCTTATCCAGCACAAGAAAATCTGATTGTTTTGCTTTCCTCGCGTTTGATTTGCGCTGTATCGCCGTTTGTACTCAAATCACCGTTTCCATTGAGTTTGCCATCGAAAATCTTTACTGCTTACACCGTCGGTATTTCCCTACTTGCCTTATGGACGTGCTTGGCGATGCGTGTTGTTCGGTCATTGATAGTATACTTTCTCAAATAGATAGATTGCATGTTCGTACTATGAGAATATTGCAATTCTGGGTTTGTAGCAGTACGGATTCCTGGTCTCTTGTTTCAGTTGGAAATTGAATTTGCAAAAGTTTATACGAATTTATACGAAAACGAATTGAGAGCTTCCCTCTTGATAATTTCTAGCATGCGTTCAAAGGTTATTCCTGATAGGAGCTTCTGTGCTATTGCTACAAACCTCCAATGAAATGTTGTCTTTTTATCAGAAAAGCTCTGAGAATTTAGATCCACGAGAAATCTACTAGAGTGCTGAGGCATGGATAGTTTCTTCAGATTGGTGTAGAATAGCTTGTGTTTAAGGCTGGATGGCAGATTGGTTATGCAGAGGACTGCAAATCCTTGTAGGTCGGTTCGATTCCGGCTCCGGCCTCAAAAGAATGATCATGATAGCCCTTTTGTTCTCTTCTTTCGTCCTCAGGCATTTTCCAGTTGTTGACTTTCGAGGTGATCGCTTTGTTTCGTCGTTATGAGGTTTTCTCTACTAGTCCTGCTATGCATGGTTATTTTCTTGTGCTCGTGCTTAAAGGATAGCGAAAAGGAAGTTGAATCTGCAGTGGTGGAGTCGCGTTACTTCAAGACAGCTGTAGTAACGCCGTCTTTACGTCCAGTCGTAATAAGTGGGTATGGCTTCGTTGATACTGTACAGCGATATTTTCTTTACCCGCAGGTGCAGGCTGAGGTAGTACAAAAAGTCTCTAAGGATGGAGAAGTAGTACAACAAGGTGACGAAATATTACGTCTTGATAGTAGTGTACAAGAGATTCATTTACAGAGTTTGAGAGCTCTAGCTGAGGAAAGAAGAATGGAATATCAAGCTGCAAAGGATTTACACGAATCCGGATATCTACCAGCAGCGAAATTTTCCGGAGCACTTGCGGGTTTGAAAAAAGCTGAAGCCGACTTGAAAGCATTGGAAAATCAAATAGAAAAGCACATTATCAGAGCGCCGGTCTCCGGGGTGTTGAGTAAGATTAATGTATCCCATGGGGATTTGGTATCCCCGGGCGTAACTTTGTTGGGGGAGATTATACCCTTCGGTGATTACCTGGTGCGCATCAAGGTGTCGGAAAGGAATATCTTAACTTTGAAGGAAGGTCTAGATGCTGAGATTGAACTTTCTGGATTAGGGGACTGTAGAGGTAAGGTGAAGTTCGTTTCATTAGTTCCTGATACAGCAACTCGCACTTTTCCAGTTGAAATAAAAATAAATCAGGGTTGTATAGGCGAAAGTATTATTCCTGTAGGAACCACAGCTCAAGTGAAAGTTATAATAGAGAAACGATTTCTTTATAGAGTTCCTGCAAGTGCGCTGGTACTGGATAAGGATAATAATATCACCATGAAGGTGATAAGTGAGGGAGCGGTCAAGTCTGTACATGTAGAGGTGATAGAGGAAGAAGGGGAATGGTTTTGGATCTCCCAGGACGCTTTAAAGGGAGAAGTAGAAGTAGTTGTTGTCGGGAGTAGTTTGCTTATAGAAGATAAAAAATTATAAATGATTGAGTCCATATGTTATGTGAGCATGACTAAGGACAGTCAGATTTTTCAGTGTTTTTTCACGGAAATGGGTCATACAGATGCTTGAGTTTTTCTTTATTTTTCAGAATTATTTTCTTCAGTTTTTCGTGATCCCTATGCTTATCTGTATAGGTTTCTGGACTTCCTGCAAGATGGGTTGGATTCATATCGTGAAGTTGCCGACTGCAGTCAAATGCCTTTTTATACCAGCTAAGGGTTCCCATAGAAATATGTCATCCTTTTCAGCTTTCTCTGCTATATTGGGTGGCAACCTTGGTGTAGGCAATCTTTCCGGTACTGCGATCGCACTTTCTATCGGTGGACCTGGTTCGATAATCTGGATGGTTCTTATTATTCTTTTTACTGCTTCGATCAAGTACGTTACCTGCTATCTGAGCCTAGTGCACAGAATAAGACGAGGTAGCCGCTTTATTGGTGGTCCGATGTACTTTCTTCGTGATGGTTTTGGATCTAAAGCTCTGGCAGCTTTGTTTTGTTTGGGCACGATCTGTACAGCAGTTATCGGTGGAGGACTAGTGCAAGTCAATTCACTTGCTTTACCCATGGATTACATCAACATCCCAAGAATCTATGGGGGGCTATTTTTTGCGTCTATCGTCGCTGTTGTGACATTAGGTAAATTGAGAGTCTTCACCAGAGTGATCTCGTTTGTTGTGCCATTTATGGCGATCGCCTACTTAGGGATTTCTATATACATACTTGTCATAAATGCTGGTAAGATTCCTGCCGCTATCTCATTGATATTTAGTTCTGTTTGGAACACTACGGACGTCCAGGGTGGTGCTATCGGTTTTGTTTGGAGTCAATTTTTCGCTACCATGCAAATGGGTATCTCAAGAGGGATATTCGCTTCTGACATAGGCTTCGGATTGGAGGGGATCCTTCATGCCAACGTGAAACATCAAGAGGGCCATACGCTCCCTTTAGAAGTCGAACAAGGTCTTATAGGGGTAATCTCCCCTTTTATTGTTCTGTTAGTTTGCTTCGTTACGGCCCTGGTGCTGATGGTAACGGGAGTTGTAGCGGGTCCATTCGAGAGTACTAACATGTGTTTCGAAGCCTTCAAGGTAGGTACTAATAGTGAATTTGCAGGTTACTTCCTCATTGTAGTACTTTTCTGCTTTGCTTTCACGACCGTTCTGACCTGGTCCTTTTGTGCTCAGTGCTCGTTCGAGTATCTAACAAATTATGATCCTAAGGTGCTCAAATTATGGAAAGTTTTCTTTGTACTTATCATGCCACTTGGTGCATTATTTGATGTGTACTCCCTTTGGAGAGTTGTTGATCTTGCTTCCGCGATTATGCTTATTACGAATCTAATAGGGATAGCCTTCCTAGCGAAGACAGTCGTGCATGAGACCAATAAGAGTGTATAAGACTCTGAGTTTGCTGCCTTATCAGCATTTGATATGCTGGAAATGGCAGTTCTAGTGGACTCCTTAATCACTAGACGATTATAAGAAGTAATTCTGTGGAGTGAAATGGCAAAATGGAATCTACCCGAAAGGAGAGATAAGAAAATCGCATTTGTCGATGCAAATATCATTGATCCTGAGAGTGGACTAGAGATTTTCGGTGATCTTGTTGTGTCTGATGGGAAAATTAGCGATTTTGGTGAATCGCTGTTAAGTGAAATTGAGCTTAAGTCCTTCGATGAGGTGATAAATTGTTCCGGATACTTTCTTATTCCTGGTGTCATAGATATACATGTACATCTCAGGGATCCCGGTCAATTGTATAATGAGGACATACATTCTGGGACTAAAGCTGCTGCAGCCGGAGGTGTGACGACCGTCGTTTGCCAGCCTAATACAAAACCTCCAATTAATACAGTAGAGACATTGAAATACATACGGGATAAAGCTAGGACAGAGGGTTTCGTTAATGTGTTGTGCTATGCAGCAATAACTAATGATGGTAACGAGCTCACCGATATGTTTGCTCTACATAAAGCAGGTGCCGTTGGTTTTACTGATGACGGATTACCAGTAATGAATCCGCTTTTGATGCGTCAAGCATTTGCAAATGCTGCTTTTTTGAAAGTCCCTGTAGCGCAACACGCTGAGGATCTTTACCTCTCCAATGGGGGATGTATCAATGAAGGCGTGATGTCACATAAATTAAATGTTCCGGGTATTACGGATTTAGCTGAGTCAGTGATGGTTGCCCGAGACGTAATGCTCCTGGATCAACTAGATTCTCACTATCACGTGTTACATGTTTCAACGAAGAAAGCGGTTGAGATTATAGAGACAGCCAAGTCCAGAGGTATGAACGTCACATGTGAGGTCACTCCTCATCATTTCTTACTGACTGAGGAGGCTGTGGTGGACTACAACACTGACGCTAAAATGAATCCACCTTTGCGTACTGAGCAGGATCGTCTATATATGATCGAGGCATTGAAAAATAGCACAATTGATGCTATTGCATCTGATCATGCGCCGCATAATGGTCTATATAAGAATCTTCCATTGAGGGAAGCAGCTTTCGGTATTATAGGATTAGAGACAATATTACCTCTTTCACTTGAGCTGTATCACGATGGTGTTATGGACTTACACTCACTATTAGCAAAGCTGACCTGTAATCCTGCCAGAATAATTAATTCTAGCGCTGGTCGGATTAAGGTGGGTGCACCAGCTGATCTGGTTCTACTGGATTTAAATGCAGAGATTGTAATCGACTCCGCGAAGTTTGTGAGCAAGTCTAAGAACTCTCCTTTTGTTGGGCGCAAAACTAAAGGTAAGGTGCTACGCACGATTGTCGCAGGAGATTCTGTTTATACTGCGGATTAAAGATTGCCTACGCGGAAATGCGGATATCAGGTTCCGATTTCTGTGCGCGATTTTAGCATGTTCTATCCTGTCTATCCGACAGAAGAAATGTATCCGGACAGCTTTGTAAGACACATTTCAAGATTCGCAATACTCGGGAGAATAGCTTGTATAATATATGGTGCTGATGGAAAAATGTTGCCATAGGATTCTTCGATTAGCTTCCTGATAGAGCTTATTAATTTCCTATTTCCCATAAGGTCACTGCCCAATATAATCAGCAAGTATACCCCATTAGCGACGTTCGTATGCATGATCAGTATGTCAGCCATAGACCTCATACTTGGTGCTAGTCCTACTAACACTTCTTTAGGGACGCTGTGAATCTTCTTGATTACTACTTTTAGTGATCCATGTTGCTCTACTTTTGTCTCCACGTTCTCCATTAAGCAGTGATATATATGAGTAACTTCCCTTTGATGCTGCTTCTGTAATGCTCTGAGTCTTAATTCAAGTTCATCGAGCTTATTTAGATGGTTTCGCTCTTTCTCCCTCAGGTACTCAAGAGCGGCAAGATGCGTTACCGCTTCTATTCTCCTTGTTCCACGTGCTATTGAAGACTCAGATAAAATTTTCACCAACCCAATACTTGCGCTACTTCCAACATGTGTACCACCACATAATTCTACAGATCCCCCTATGGAGACGACACGGACCGTATCATCATATTTTTCCCCGAATAAGGCTATCGCACCCGATTTGATAGCATCATCAATATTTTTTATGTCTATGCTGACTGTATGATTATTCCAGAGCATCAAGTTGATGCCGTCTTCTATGTCAGAGATTTCTTCTTCCGTCAGAGAGTGATTATGAGTGAAATCAAAACGAAACCTATCTGCAGCAACAAGAGAGCCCTTTTGCATCACATGCATACCAAGTTTTTTTCTTAATACATGGTGCAGTATATGTGTTGCAGAATGATTCCTAGCAAGCTTATTTCTACGATCAAGATCAATCTGTAGACTCACTTGTTCGTCTCTACGCACTGTGTGCCCGTCCACGATGCAGCAGTCGTGAAGAATGATCCCATCAGCTGATTTGTACACCCTTTCAACCCTTAATGTGGCACTTTTGGCAAATATGATTCCATGGTCACTTTCCTGGCCACCAGACTCTGGATAAAAGGTTGTTCTGTCTAACACTAGTGTCAATTTTTTTGATAGTTGGACTGACTCACTGCTGATGACAGACAACACCACCGCCGATCCTGAGAAGGATTCATATCCTATAAACTCTGTCTTTCCATGTGCAAGAAGAATTGCCTTTATTTCGTTGTTGGAACTGTCAATCCTATTGCCCGTCCACGAAGCTCTTGCAAGTGCTCTTTGTCCCTGCATTTTTTCCATGAATTCTGATTCATTAACAGAGATCTTTCTTTCTTTGAGTATATCTATTGTCAAATCCAATGGAAAACCATGGGTGTCATACAGGGTGAATGCAACATCTCCAGGTAATACATCCCCTTCTTTCAGTGAATTAGAGATCTCATCCAGCATCTTCATTCCAGCTTTGAGTGTGCTGCGGAAAGAAATTTCTTCAGTTTCAAGGGTTTCCAAAATTAGATCGCGTGCTCTTGTGAGTTCTGGATAATGTTGTCCCATGAGCTTTTCCAGTGTATGAAAAAGCTCGGGTAGTAAGGGCTTCTCGAAACCTAACATATTGGAATAGCGTACTGCTCTACGTGTGATCCTTCTAAGAACATATCCCTTCCCGGTATTACCAGGAAGCACTCCGTCTGCTATCAAGAAGGATGCAGAACGTATGTGATCAGATATTACTCTGTGTGCGGTCACATTATTCTTGTTTCTAGTAATTCTCTGGGACTCCTGAATAAGTTCTCTGAACAGCGCTATCTCATAGTTATCGTCCGTGCCTTCAAGGACTGCTGCGATTCTTTCCAATCCCATTCCCGTATCTATGCAGGGCTGCTCAATCCGTGTGAGATTTCCATCCTGCCCTTTTACGTACTGCATGAAAACAAGATTCCATATTTCTACATATCTTTCTCCTGTGTCTCCTGTGTCTCCAGGTAAATCACCATCCAAATGTGAGCCGTGATCATAAAATATCTCTGAGCAGGGTCCGCACGGGCCTGTATCACCCATCTGCCAGAAATTATCATCAGTGCTGATTCTTATAATCCTGTCTTCTCCAAATCCTGTAAGTGTGCTCCATATCTCAAACGCTTCATCATCTGTGTGATAGATTGTTATGTAGAGTCTATTTTTCTCTAGTTTCAGCTCTTTTGTTATGAATTCCCAGGCTAACTTTATCGCCCCCTCTTTGAAGTAACCTCCGAAACTGAAATTGCCTAGCATTTCGAAAAAAGTATGGTGACGCTTAGTATGTCCTACATTTTCTAGGTCGTTGTGCTTTCCTCCTGCTCTGACACACTTTTGCGACGTCACAATATTCGTGTACGGAGCTTTACGAGTATCCATAAAATACTCTTTGAAAGGCACCATACCAGCATTTACGAACATCAACGAAGAATCATTGTGTGGTATCAAGCTCGCTGAAGATAGACCCTTATGGCCATTAGCAGCGAAGAAATTTATGAATCTTTTTCTAACGTTATCCAACATAGACGATCCAAGAGGGCGGAATCTAAATGTTATGTCTTCGATTTTTCAAAGTAAAGTACGATATTAATCTTGCTATACCGGTACTGATTTGATAATCCCAGGGCTCTATTCTGATTTTCCAGTAACACTGTTTTTGTGCGTCAGTTCTTGATCTGTTTACTCTTCCCACGAGGCTTTACAAATCAATAGTGTAAAGATCAATAGTGTAAAGGCAAATATTCTAGACTTGTTATTTCAGGAAAGGCTTAATTTACAATATCCTGAGAATATCGGAAATTGATCTTTTTTACTCCGATGTTTGATGGATTTCTAATCGATTTCGCTCCGATATATGTGATTTCTGTAATGCTGTTGAGTACATATTGTTTGATCACGGAGAAATTCAGAGCTGAAGCCGTGGCTTTTACATCTATTGGGTTGCTTGCGTTTTATCAAGGGATTGCATTCTCAAAGCCACTTGTACTTTTAGAGGGTATGATGAACGGCACAGTAATTACAATTCTTGGTATAACTGTGATGGGAAGAATGGTTGCATGTACAGGTGCTATCAACAAGTTCGCGAGCTTAACAATGAAGACAGATTATGTCGCTCTCATTCCCATGATCCTGATACTGGTGAGTTATTTTTCCAGTGCTTTTATTAATAATACTCCAGTGGTGGTTCTGCTTATTACTTTTCTTTCTATTTGCAGTAGAAAAATAGGCATCGCGAATTCAAGTGTGATGATGCCAATAGCATTCGCTGCTTCGTTAGGTGGAATGTTGACTGTTCTAGGAAGTAGTACAAACCTATTGATCTACTCAAAGGCGGGTGAGCTCGGGGTAGATATAGGTTTCTTTGGATTTTTTACTCCTGCACTCTTCATAGGTTTATTTGGACTGGCATATGTGGTGGCACTTACTATTATACTCCCTGTGCGAGGGGGTCAACTCGAATATTTTAGAAGTTTCTTCTTTGCACTGAATCCTATCGAGGAAACAAGATCTATCTTTTCATCGGTCAGCTTACGGGAGATCAAAAGTATATTGTACAATCGAAAATTTAGTAAGAATCTGCTCATCGATGAAATTGTAATCACCGAGAAATCTGAATTGATAGGTCTAGATATTCTATCACAAAGAGTTATCAATTACTTCCAGGCTTTAGGTATTGGTATTTCAGGCGCTTCAAGGAAAATCGTGCCAGGTGTGAGATTAGTTATCGTCCATGAGGGACATACTCCTACACTCGAGGATGTGATAGTCAAGAAAAATAATGCTTATATCCTGAGTCATCATAATGGTCTTAGAGTAGTATTCACGTTCATAGCGGTGATTTTCTTATCTGCAGTCTTCAAGTTGCCACTTGCATTCGGAGTCTCGGCTGGCCTCACGTTATTGGTACTTTCTGGTACTGTTGATGTCGCAGAAATATTTGGGTCGATTGAGGTGAAGCTGTTTTTGATGCTTATCTACTCTCTCGTACTTGGTAAATCACTCGAAATGACGGGTGTACTGGAGGTGTTTACACAGCTTCTGTACGAGTGGACCTATGATTCCCCATTAATTGCTTTAATTGCTGTGACTTTCCTTATAGTAAGCCTATTGAACGAAATCATGAGTAATAATGCTGTTGGTTTGATTTTCACACCAGTTGTGTTCAAGTTGAGTAATATGATGGACATCGATCCAAAGTATCTTGTTTGGACGCTTGTTTTTGCAGCTAATAGTGCATTTTCTACGCCATTCGGATATCAGGCGAACTTGATCGTCATGGAATCTGGTAAATACAAATATTCAGATTATTTGAAATTTGGTACCCCACTTAACTTCATTGTTCTAGGAGCATATTTGCTCTATTTATACCTCTTTTCCAACCTTGATCTTTTTCATAGCAGCTCCGGAGCTTGAAATTGAGGGCAGTGTAGATCTTTTTGAGGTGATATTTGAATCATCTTAGTTTTGCAAGTATAATTGGATCCGGTTCTGCGGTCGTGGTGGAACTGGTAGACACGCAGCGTTGAGGTCGCTGTGGCTCATAAAGGCCTTGGAAGTTCAAGTCTTCTCGACCGCACATTTGGCTCCTGATTTTCAGAGTTACCGGTCCGGGCCCCGGATCTGTTCTAGTTTCCCCCCGTGAGTCCTTGTCGGTATTTATAAATTCTCCAATACTTCTCTTAACACGATTTCTATTATTACCGGAAAGATGCTCACAATGAGGATATTTCCGACCAAGATGAAAATGAATATACCAAGATTCTCCAAGCTGCCATTCAGAATGAACATTGACATGACTATTCCTGGTATAGAGATCGGTGCAGCAATAATGAGATATGTAATGCGATCTGTGGTGACAGTGAAACAGTTACATAATGCTCCTATAAAAGAAAAAGTGATCGTCGAATATATGAGAGAGCCACTGAAAAAAAGTAGATCCCTCAGATGAATGGAATAATAACTTAAAAGACAGTAGAGAATAGTTGCAAATAGTATCAACGGTAATCCTATACTTATCCAAAAATCCACTATGGTCCTGGAAATGAACCTACGAATATGAATATTAGAAGTGCTAAGCTGCTCAAGGACGCCGCTGGACCAGTATCGCGTGAAGATGCTACTAATGGAGGCTAAATATAGTATATTTGTACTTATCCAGATGATATGTTTATCCATTGTACAACCAACTACTTGTTTGTACAAAAATAGCTGAAAAAAGCTGATCAGTAAAAATGCTAGCAGTACTATTGACCTTTTGGGTTTAAACATATATTGTTCCATTTTCGAGCGTAAGTGTAGCATAAATAATTATTTAAGTTTGTGTTGCTACGATCCAGATGATATAATGCCTTTTCTCTTGTCCAATGGCTACTGAAGAAATAAAAAACGCTGAGTACATGGGAGAAAGAATGATTTCTTACTTCCGTGATAAGTTACTCAGATTGAAAAGTGACTTGTTGAGTGAGGGTAGAGTTGTCCAGGACTTCCTGCGTAAGTGCGCGAATTCCTACGAGGCAGATGATATCATCCTTTCTACTCAGAAGCGTGCTCTTCTGCTAAAGGAAATAGATGAGGCACTCGAACGTATAGAGCAGGGTGTATACGGGTACTGTGAAGAAACTGGAGATGAAATAGGCTTCAGTAGGCTGGACCTCGAACCTACAGCAAGGTGCTCAGTAGATGTGCAAGAAAGATTAGATAAGAAAAATCGTTTCCTCCAGTCCTCCAACCTCAACGAAGACGTGTAGGTCCTGGATGGGGTTCTACAGCCTTCTTATATCGGTGCAAAATAAGTCGGATGCCTTATTCTTGCGCTGTGTCCGACAGTCAATCTTGCCAAACTAAAATGGACGTATTAGTGTTCTACGATACATCAGGGTAGCTCTGTAGCTTTTTGACAATTCTCTTGTGTTGGTGCAGAATAAGTCGGATGCCTTATTCTTGCGCTGTGTCCGACAATCAATCTTGCCAAACTAAAAGAGCCATATCAGAGGCTTTGGAGCAGAACCTAGATAAAAGATATCAGGTTCTGGATAAGGGCTTTATAAGGGTAGTTGATTATATGGGTAATGATCAATCCATTGTCCAGGCTGCGAGGGTCTCCTATGGAAAGGGGACAAAAACTGTAAACCAGGATCGTGCACTGATACATTACTTAATGCGTCACAGTCACACCACTCCTTTCGAAATGTGTGAAATCAAGTTCCATATAAAGATGCCGATTTTCGTTGCCAGACAGTGGATCAGGCATAGAACTGCAAATGTAAATGAGTATTCAGCTAGGTATTCGATAGTTGATAATGAATTCTATATTCCCGAAATGGAAAAAGTATGCTATCAGTCTGCCACGAATGCTCAAGGAGGAAGCGATCAGGTGGATCAAGTTCTTGCTCAGGAGTTCAATGATGCTTTAAATGAGAATAGTAGGGCACTGTATGAGGGGTACACACATTTCATAAATTCGGGATTGGCTAGAGAAATAGTGCGTATAGCGCTTCCATTGAATGCATATACGGAAATGTATTGGAAAATCGATCTTCATAATTTACTTCATTTCCTGAAATTGCGTTCCCACAGTCATGCTCAGTATGAGATTCGTAGATACGCTGAAGTGATGGAAGAAATCGTGAAATTATGGGTCCCTATAGCTTACGAGGCCTTTTTGGAGTACGTAAAATGCAGTGCAACCTTTTCCCGTAGTGCGCTTCGCTATATACGCGATAATTTAAAGGACAGTATTATTACCGAGAGAGAACGATATAACATGGGTGCTCGCGAGTTTACCGAGGTACAAACTGTTCTCACGGAGAAGGATGATACCTAGTGTCGAACAGTAATCCCTATTAATGGAAAATTTATACCGATCTAATTTGTGTTATGCTGACGTCCTTGAAGCATCTAAGAAAATCCATTAGATTTAATGAGTGAAATTGGGACGGTGACTCAGTGTGATTTTGATGAAGTATGATGATCCTTGGGGATCCGAAGAGGAGCCGAGGTACAAGCCCAGAGGCTCAAACAAGAATATCTATGATGTAGATGCTGTCCTGCTCAGTATAAGAAATAGGTTTGGTCGTAATTATCGATCAGGGCTTAGTTTTGATTCATGGTTCCTGTACATTTTGCTTCTTGCGCTACTTGCTGTCTGGGGTGCATCTGGGTTTTATGTCGTGAATCCAGAAGAGCAGGGAGTCCAACTCACGTTCGGTAAGTATGTCAGTACGTCTGAACCAGGTTTGAGATATCATCTTCCTTTCCCTATAGGGCGAGTCGATAAAGTGAAAGTTGCTGCGGTGAATCGTGACGAAATAGGTTTCTCATCGGGTAGAAAGGGTGAAGGTGAAGGTATAATGCTCACCGGTGACGAAAATATAGTGAATGCTAATTTCGAGGTTCAATGGCGTATCAAGAATGCTTACAATTTCCTCTACAATGTCAAAGATTACGGATTTGGGACGAGCGTCAAGGGAGCTGCCGAAAGCGCAATGAGAGATGCGATCGGGAAAAATGAAATTTCATTTATTCTCCGAGGTGAGGGAAGAGCTCAAATTGCTGCGGATACTAAGAAGAACCTTCAAGCAATTCTTGACGGGTACAATATGGGAGTCGAAGTCCTCTCAATACAAATGAAAAAGGTCGACCCTCCAGAAAAGGTGATTAATGCTTTCCGCGATGTTCAAAGTGCTCGTGCTGATAAAGAAAGGGAAATTAATCAGGCCTACTCCTACAGAAATGATCTGTTGCCAAGAGCAAAAGGTGAGGCCGAAGTTGCTATACAGAATGCTGAGGCCTATAAAATCGAAGTTATAAATCGTGCATTGGGTGACACTAAGAGATTCACCGAAATATATCAGCAGTATAAGAGCTATCCTGAAATCACAAAGATGAGAATGCGATTAGAAATGTTGGAGCAGGTGTACAAAGAAACTGACAAAATTGTTGTCGATGACAGTAATGTATTGAAATTCTTTGATCTGCTAAAGGGTGGTGCTAAATGAAAAGGACTCTTGTTGTTTTGTCAATTGTTGTAGTTGTGCTACTGGGGTTGAGTGTGTTTGTCGTGCCTGAGGGCCGTCAGGCGATAGTGCTGCAGTTTGGAGAGGTGGTGACAAGCGAGCCGCTGAAGCCTGGCCTTCACTTCAAGATTCCGTTCATCAATAATGTTGTTAGGATTGATACTAGGATCCTAGATTTGTCTTCCGGGTCAATAGAGGTAATAGCAGCTGATCAAAAGCGATTGATAGTAAGTTACTATGCTAAATATAGGATTACTGATCCTGTTCAGTTCTACCGCTCGGCAAAGAGTATCACAAATCTAGAAAGTAGATTGAGCCCCGTCATTGAATCGAATATGAGAGAACAGGTTGGCCTAGTTCCACTGATCGGTATTCTCACAGAGGAAAGAGGGAAGGTCATGAGTAACATCAAGCTTCAGGCTGACAAGGTAGCCTCTGACTTTGGAGTCGAAGTCGTTGACGTGCGTATCAAGAGAGCGGACCTCCCCGGAGAAAACAGTGAGGCGATTTTCAAGAGAATGCAAACAGAAAGGGAAAAAGAGGCAAGGGAGATAAGAGCGCAAGGATACCAGGAAGCACAGAGGATAATTTCTACAGCTGATAAGGAAAAGAAACTTATTATCACTAACGCATACAGTAAAGCGCAATCCATCAAGGGTGAAGGTGATGCTGAGGCCGCAAAAATATATTCAATAGCTTATATGGTCGATCAGGAATTCTATAAATTCTATAGGAGCCTGATTGCCTATGAAAGGGTCTTCGAGAAGAATAATACTAGATTTATTATAAACTCCGGCGATAGATTTTTAAGCATATTGAAAGATAGTAATGAGAAAAAATAAGTTTTTCACAATCATTGTAGTGGCAGTTTTGCTCGCTTTTTCGACTTCCTACGCAGTCGTGCCAGTGGAGGGTTTTTCTAAGATCGTATCGAAACTGACACCAGCGGTCGTAAATATTTCAGGTGAATACAAACTGAAAATGGATAGTCAGAGTTTGTGCAGTAATCCCGCTATGCTAGAGGAATTTTCAGATTTCTGTGAGAGAGTCGAACCATACTTTGGAAATAAGAATCAGGGTAATAAAAAACGCTGGACCTCACGAGGATCTGGATTTCTGATTTCCGATGATGGCTTGATAGTCACAAATTATCACGTTGTCTCTAATGCCGAAAAAATAAAGGTCGTACTGAGTCAGTGTACTGAAAATTGTCAGCAGTATGATGCGAAGATTATTGGTTATGATGTAAAGACTGACCTTGCTGTGTTGAAAATTCCGGGTGTCAAGGGTTTGGCACATCTCCGTTTTGGTGATTCGTCCAAAGTAAGGGCCGGAGATTGGGTACTCACGGCAGGTAATCCTTTTGGTTTGGGTGGTTCGGTCAGTGTTGGAATAGTATCTGCTATCAGTAGGGAAATTGGGTTGTTCCGTAGTAGTGATTTTATACAAACGGATAGCGCCCTGAATCCGGGAAACTCAGGGGGTCCTTTGTGTAATACCAATGGAGAAGTAATTGGTGTGAATACAGCAAGTATGTATTCTAATGGAAGTAATGCCGGGATTGGGTTTGCTGTTCCGTCAAATGTTGCTGTCCCAGTGATAGATGTTATCTCCAAAGGTGAGCAGGTTCAGCGTGGTTGGATTGGTGTCGTGATGCAGGAGATTACTAATGAAGTAAGGGATTCACTGGGAGGAGATTTTTCCGGAGTACTGGTAGCCAGCATCGACAAAAAGGGTCCAGCGTACAAGTCTGGTCTAAGGGTTGGCGATGTCATCACAGCTGTGGGTGGAGAAAAAATTAGTGGATCTAGAAGGCTCGTACGTGAGGTCTCTAGTAAAAAGATAGGTGACTCTCTCACTCTATCGGTGGTTAGGGATCCTTTGAAGGCTAAAGAATCATTATCATTAAAAGTCAGTGTTGAACGAGCACCAAAGAAACACGTTAATGAAATCGTTTCCGAGTTGGAGATAATAGGGATAGTGGTCTCCAGCTTAACTGATAATATTAGAGCTTCTTTTGGTTTAGGCGATGATACCAAAGGCGTAATCGTGCTCGCCGTCGATCCCAATAAAGACACTTTCCTTAGGGCTGGAGATATAATTGTTGGAATCGGTGGTAATAAGCAGATTTCTACGGTACAAGAATTCAAACAGTACATAGAAGCGACAAGAAAGAAAGGTCAAAGATCGGTCTTGATGCTTATAAATCGCGGTATGCAGACAATTTTTGCTGCTGTTAACATTGATGATTGATCTCACTTCTGATGCGGCAACGGGTATTTATCCACCTTCGTGTTCGAAGTGACTATTCACTTTTACGTTCCGTCAACAAGCCAAGGAAAATTGTCGACTTAGCAAAAGCAGCTGGGATGCCAGCTGTTGCTATTACCGATGTTAATAGTATGGCTGGTACTCTGGAGTTTGCTGAATATGCGAAGTCCTCAGGTGTGCAGCCAATTATAGGAACGGATCTTTCCGTTTTCTATAAGAACGTCGATTCAAGTATTCTCCTCATTGCTAGGAACGAGGAGGGATACAGAAACTTAATTAAGTTGTCTGGAGCTGTATCGCGCAGAAAAATCACACTCGAGGATGTCTTTGCCTGGCACCGTGGATTAATTGTGCTTCTGGGAAACTTTCTTATTGATGCTATTAATAGTTACTCGATCGATGAAGTAGCTCTCCTCTCAGACTTTAAGCAAGTATTTGAGCGGGACTTATTCATAGAAATACAACGAACCACGATCAATGGACCACAGGAGAGGCAGCTCATAAAGCTAGCTTATGATAACGATATTCCATTAGTTGCGACAAATGAAGTTCTGTTCCCGGATCGAGAATTCAGGGAAGCACATGATGTGCTGACATGTATAGGTGCAGTTACCTACCTCAATGATGTAAATCGCATGCATTATTCCGCTGAGTGCTACTTCAAAAGTACGGATGAGATGTTTTCTCTTTTTTCTGGTCTTGAGGAGGCGCTACATAACACGGTTCTAATCGCGCGACGCTGTAGCTTTATGCCGGAGGTCAGGGATCCCGTACTGCCAAAATTTGAATGTGCAACTACTGAAAACGATGAACTCCGAAAATTAGTATATTCCGGTTTGAGAAAAAGGATGAAGGACAATATTCCGGGAAACTATTTGGAGAGACTGGAATACGAACTAAGTGTTATCATCGAAATGAAGTATGCAGGATACTTCTTAATCGTAGCGGATTTCATAAGGTGGAGTAAGGAAAATGGAATAGCTGTAGGTCCAGGAAGAGGATCTGGTGTTGGATCTATAGTTGCTTGGAGCCTCGGAATTACAGGTCTAGATCCAATCAAATTTGCGTTATTTTTCGAGAGATTTTTGAATCCAGTTCGTGTATCAATGCCAGATTTTGATGTGGATTTCTGTCAAGAAAAGCGTCATCTGGTTATAGAGTATATCAAAAAGAAATATGGACACGTTGCACAGATAGTCACTTTTGGGACGTTGCAGCCAAGAGCCGCGCTGAGAGACGTCGGACGGGTACTGCAGTTACCTTACAGTCGAGTGGATAAGATATGCAAGATGATTCCTAATAATCCTGCTAATCCCATCTCCCTACAGGAAGCAATCGATCTGGACAAGGATCTCCAAGAGGAACGCAAAAATGATGAGACAATGGATAAGCTTCTCGATCTGGCGCTAAAGTTGGAAGGCACTTTGAGACATTCTTCGACGCATGCCGCTGGAATAGTCATCAGTGATAAGCCCATAGAAGAATATCTTCCCATCTACTACGATCAGGATTCGGATATACCCGTCACTCAGTACTCGATGAAGTATGTCGAGAAGGCTGGATTAGTGAAATTTGATTTCCTTGGTTTGAAAACTTTGACGGTTATTAATCAAGCATGCTCTCTGATACGTGAAAAGATACCTGACTTTGATATAGAGTCGATACCGCTAAATGATCGAAAAACGTACGAACTGCTATCAGCCGGTAAGGCAATAGGTGTATTCCAGTTGGATAATGCATACATGTGCGAAACGTTGAAACGTCTTCATCCGGATTCTCTTGAGGACATCATTGCGCTGATATCACTCAATAGACCGGGTCCAATGGCGAACATTCCTACATACATTGCGAGGAAACATGGTAAAGAAAAAGTTGAATATCCACATCCGCTTCTTGAATCTTCATTGAAGGAGACCTTTGGTGTTGTGATCTATCAGGAACAAGTAATGGAAATAGTAAAGCTCCTTGCTGGATACACACTTGCCGAAGCAGATATCCTACGTCGCGTCATGGGAAAGAAAATACGTTCAGAGATGGCTGAGCAGACGGAGAAATTTATAGAAGGAGCGAAGCAAAATGGGATCGAATCTGAAAAAGCGCGAGAGATCTTTGAAATGGTGGAAAAATTCGCAGGCTATGGTTTCAATAAATCCCATGCGGCGGCATATGCTCTGATATCATATCAGACAGCTTTCTTGAAGGCTAACTTTCCAATTGAATTCGTCACTGCTGCACTGAATCTAGAAATACAACATACAGATAAATTAGCAATTCTCATCCAGGATGCAAAAAATTGTAGTATTTCCATCCTTCCACCTGATGTGACAAAGTCCAAAGTTTTGTTCTCCATCGAGGATAATGCAATTCGATATTCACTGGCAGCGCTGAAGAATGTGGGAGAAGCAGCAGCAACGTTTCTCCAGGAAAGAAATCAATTTAGAACAATTGAGGAGTTCAGTGGATGTATCGATGCAAAGATAGTCAATAGAAGAGCCGTAGAGAGCCTTGTGAAATCAGGGGCAATGGACGCTATCTCTCCTGACAGAAGCAATCTTTTCTCCTTGGTAAATGACATCATGGAAAAAAAGAGTGACAGCAGACAGATGTGCTTGTTCGATGTGGATATGAGGACCACGATTCACAAGGTAAAACCCTGGAATTTCTTTGAAAAAACTCAATACGAATTCGAAGCGCTTGGCTTATTTCTAAATAGCCATCCTTTACAGCCCTATCAGAAATTTCTTAAACTTTCCCCTTACCAGATTGCTGGTGTGATTACTGCTCTCACAATCAGGTCAAGGAGAGAGAGGAAGTTCGCTGTATTACATGTTTCCACCGTTACGGACATTCATACTGTGATATGCTACGAGTCCGAACTCATAGATGTTAAACGTGAGCTATTTTCACTTGGAGCGCAGGTGGTCTTGGGTATTGTAAAGAATGATAATGGCTACGTGTGTAATAGCATATCTGGGTTACATGATTTCCTCTATTCAGAGTTTGCCGGAAAAATTGCAATTCTCGTAGATCGGAGGGAGCAAGTGGATGAGTTAAAAAAGATACTAAAACATGGTGGTAAATGGGAGATCACTATTGTTGTGAATAATGACTCTAGATATGTCCGCATAGGACTTGGAAAAGGTTTTCATTGTCCACTGGAAGAATTAGCTCTAGTAGAAGATATAGGGATCCTTAGACATAGAGCATGCATTGGGTCCGTTGATACGTAAGTGTTGCGCACCTTTCTGCTTAATAAAAAGTAAAGTGGAGTCCCTATAAGTGATATTTCATTTTCTTCGGTTTTGGGGGAATTTAACAGTGCAGAAAAATATGTTACACTCTCGACTGTTCTTGGGATGTAGCCAAGCGGTAAGGCAACGGTTTTTGGTATCGTCATGCGCAGGTTCGAATCCTGCCATCCCAGTTGGGCTGAACCCTCCAATGCGCCCGTCTTCTATTGTTATCCTTGATTCAGGTTCTTGTGTACTGATTTCCAGTTATCTTTTTCTTCTGAGGAAGACGTAGTACGCCCCTTCTCCCCCGTGTTGAGGTAGAGCTTCCTCTACTAGCATTAGCAGTTCTCGAGTTTTACAGTGATTTTCCACCCAGGATGCAAGACTATCTCTTAATTTCCCTTTGCCGTTTTTGCCTTTCCCAACGATGATTAGTAAATAACGTAGACCTGCTTCATAGCTTTCTAATATAAACCCAATTGTTTTCTTATACGCGCTTTCTTCAGTTTCCCAGTGCAGGTCTAATGTTCTCTCCAGACGTATTTTGCTACGCCGTATCTTTCGGATAATCTCGCAACTTTCGTGATTGCTTAATTGTACTCTTCTTTTCTTTACTTCAATATCGGAGTCTTTGTGATTGCTATAGGGTTTCTCATATCCATCTATGATTACTGACACAGGATGTCGCATTTTCTGTATATCCTGAGGCAGGCAAGCGCGTCTGTTCCGAACTTTATTCACTTTTTGTATGAAGTCTCCCCACTCGTCTGGATGCTTATCATCATTAGTCATTTGGTGTTTGTCGTTATCTCTGTTAATGACAATCGCACTTATATTTCTGTACGTATCGGGATTATTTAGATGTCTTGTGCGGCGATAACTGGATATTCCAGTGTTAGTGTAGGTGTCCACTTCCGAAGTATGGATCTCCCTTATACCTTCCTTCTTCAGTATGTCCTGGCAACATCCGAGCAAGTCGAAATAGTATTTACCCTGTTTCAATCTGGAGAATTCCTTTCCAGTACTTCCGAAAGCTTCGAGGAAATCTTCCTGCACCTCGTAATTCTCACGAAGAATACAAGGCCCTATAGCAACGTTGATATACTTCGATTGAGAACCAATATCAATCATTTTTGCTATAGCGTTCTGTATCACTCCTGAGTTAAGGCCTTTCCAGCCAGCATGTACAACCCCTATTATGTGGTTCACTGGATCAGATAATAGTATTGGGACACAATCAGCCGTTTTCACTACCAAGGTGAGATTCGGTTGGTCTGTTACTATGGCATCACACTTCAGAGAATTAGCGCTAGGAGTTCTAGTGAACATACATATGTTCGAATGAACTTGTTTTGGAAAGACATATTCATTACGTTGTAAATTCGCGTGGAAATACGTGTCTAAGGTCTGACTTAGTTTATCATCCAGGAGGACGTTACATAAGAAAATATGCTTTATTGTATCACTATTTATTTCATCGAATTCTGGTATCTCTATTTTTATCACGGCTTTCTGGACGACCAGTTTGGTAACTACGAGTGGCCCGCTGAGAGTCTAATACGGTAACAGGTTACCTCATCAATTGCTTGAATGGAATCTCTCGGCGTCTCAGCGTTGGTGCGATGAATGTGGTTCGAGGATCTGGATTCACATTAGTGGAATAACTTGCTACAATCCTATGGATTTCTTTCGGGCGCATGGAAAAAAATAGATACGTCACCATAGTTGTGAAACAAGAAGATCTTTCTAGGGTCCTTTCTAATTTGGTTGGTGTATCGACGAGGAAAAGTACAATAGCTTATCTTTCTCAGGTCAGGATTTTCTTATCTGGTGGTGCTGCTGAGTTCACCACTACGGATAATGAGCTCTCACTGACTGACACTGTCGTGGATATAGCAAACGTCGATGATGTAGCGATTTCTGTGGACGTCTTTAAGCTTCATGAGATAGTTAGACATCTTCCGATTGACGCAGAGGTCAGGTTGTCAATAGATCAAGTAAATCTCGCGATCTCCAGTGGGAAGATAGAGTTCGCTCTGCCTTATCTTGACGCGGCGACTTTTCCATCGATAAGTGAGGAAGAAAAACAGGGGGAAATAGAATTCTCAAAGGATGAGATAAAGACTCTTTTCAACAAGGTCAAGTTTGCAATCTCAACTGAGAGCACTAGGCAGCACCTAAATGGAATATATCTCGAGTCAGATGGAGAGAAAATTACAGCTGCTGCGACTGATATTCACAGATTAGCCGTTGCTACGCTGGATAAAAAAACAGGGTTCAATTTTTCTTGCATTGTTCCCAAGAAGACGGTTCTGGAAATGATAAAGCTTTCTACTATGGGGAAAGTTTTGCTCTCTCTCCATGGCAGGGAGTACACAAATAGAGTGAAGGTAGTTGTCGGAAATGTATATCTGAATTCGAAATTAGTTGCTGGGACATTTCCAGATTTCACTGCTGTTATTCCCAAAACTTTTAAATTCTCTCTATCCATGAATAAAAAAGCCATAGCGAGAGCTGTCGAGAGAATAGGATTGGTTTCTCCGGACCAGAGTCGTGCAATCCGGCTGACTATTCGTGAGAAAACACTCAGTGTAGAAGCGAGCAATTCAGATGCGAGCTTTGGTCGCGAGGCCCTGGAATTGGATTCGGAATTTGATGGAGATATGAGTATCCATTTCAACCATGCCTATTTGCTCGATATATTTTCTGTCCTGGAGAGTGAGGAAATGGTGATGTGTTTTAATAATCCTACTTCTCAGGTGCTGTTCAAGGATGGTAGTGATGAGAGTGTCCTGTACATCATAATGCCAATGTCGATCTAGTGAAGCGGTACCATTTGTGCGGCTGTGTGGATGTTTACAAAGCAGCTCCCAAAGATTAGAATTTTCCTGTTGGCCTGATAGCTCAGTTGGTAGAGCAAAGGACTGAAAATCCTTGTGTCACTGGTTCGATCCCGGTTCAGGCCACACCTTTTTGTCCCGGTCTACGAATATGGACCTGTACCAAGTTCCACTCCCCTTAGCGTTGCTGCCGCACCCGCCCTAGTGTCACATCCTTCGGGCTACTGCAAATTAGTGTCTGAAAAGGTCTATATGACTTTCAAATTTCCGAGAAGCCTAGCTTATCACCAAAGGTATAGAGTTTCTCCATTCTGGTGACTTCTATTGCGTTGTTTTCGATCTCTTCCATCAGTGCGTAAATGTCTCTGGTAGTGAGATTTCCATTCGGTTCTCCTAAGAATCTACAGCACAGCGTATCACTGTAAGGAAGTACGATGCTGCTTTTATCTGGCCAGATAGAGATTCCTTTTACACTGATGCTTCCCAAGATGATTGCTTTGGAGACCTTGATACCTTCGAGCAATGTAAGGAGTTTTTGTAGATTTGTACTTTCCCATGTGATGAATAAATCCACTCCTATTAATTTCTTTTCTGTACAACTCTGATATTTAGTCTGTAACCTTTCCTTCTCAACCAGACTGTGACACGAGAAAGGTATGATGTTCTTCCTATCGATATTGTTTATAACGTGCTCAGTAAACTTCTTGGTTCCTACTTTTATTTTACTCCAGGAAGGATGATATATGTCTGCTGTATGTACACCATCTTTGATTGTCTTGAGCCAAGCTGAATATACTTTCTGTGCTACTTCTTTCTGCCCTATGTAGCTCAACATGTACGTTGCCGCGTTGAGTAGTCCTGACGGGTTAGCGATATCCTGATCCGCGATATCCGGCGCTGAACCGTGGACCGCCTCAAACATTGCGTATTCCTCGCCTATATTGATGCTCCCACCCAGACCTACAGATCCGGAGATTTCAGCTGCGATGTCCGAGATGATATCTCCGTAAAGATTAAGCGTGACTATTACGTCGAATTTCTCAGGAGTCTTCGCGATTCTTGCTGCGCCTATATCTATGATATAGTTCTCGCTTTGTATATCGTTGTATTCGGAGGCAACATCTCTGAACAGTCTATGGAACACTCCATCGGTCATCTTCATGATGTTATCTTTCACCATCACGGTGACTTTCTTTCGATTATTATTTCTTGCGTACTCAAACGCGTATCTGCATATTTTTTCGGAGGTTTTTTCTGTGATGACCTTTGTGCAATTGTATGTATCGCGAGTTTGTCTATACTCTATTCCTGAGTAGAGATCTTCCTCATTCTCTCTTATGATGACTATATCTACCTTTTTATCCTGGCTGCTCAGATGCGAGACACATGGTCTTACATTAGCGAATAATCCTAATTTTTTCCTTAACGTCACGTTTAGGCTTTTCACACCACCACCGCGCGGAGTCGTTATAGGTCCTTTCAGTAATATTTTGTTCTTTTTTATAGTGTCCCAAGCAGAGTCCGGAATCCCAGAAGGCCAACCCTTTTTATAGATTTTCTGGCCGATTTCAATTGTATCAATCTGGAGTGCCGCACCGGCTTCGAAGATAATTTCAAGTACTGAAGTCATGATTTCTGCTCCGATTCCGTTGCCGTACGCTACTGTTAAATTAGACATGTTAATCTTGTATATACTTTTTTCTTTCATTTCAGCGAAAACTGACATTATTATATTTGAGAGTTCTGCTTTTATCAAAACCGAGTGTTCTTTGAGGTTTTAAGCAAAATATTGCCGCTCTATCTGATGATATTGCTTGGCTACATTGCTGGGAGGTCGCTAAATACTGATCGTAATACGATTGCTACTTTTCTTTTGTATCTTCTTTCCCCACTGGTTATTTTGAACGGACTCCTCAGAGTCGATGGAATGGGAAAGTTATTCCTTCTTCCGATAGTAATTCTCCTGATCAGCTGTTTTATGTGCTGGCTCGTTTACACGGTGACTTATCTTTTTTATGATAATAGTCTCAGGAATATCATCGCGTTTAGTTCGGGTAGTTCCAATACTGGACACTTTGGTCTACCTGTTGCGCTAATGATAGTCGATGCTGAGACAGTTGGTATATACATACTGGCTTACAGCGGTATTATACTGTTCGAAAATACGTACGGGTTCTATGTCGCTGCTAAGGGGACTCTGTCTCCCACTTACTGCATAAAGAGGACACTTAGACTCCCTCCACTACACGCTGTTTTGATTGCATTCCTGATGAAGCTGTTGGATCTAGATTTGCCCCAAGCATTGGATCCTTTTTTTCTTAATCTTAGGGGTACCTACGTCACACTTGGTATGAGTACGATTGGTCTGGGTCTTTCCACCATAAAAAAGTTCGAAATCGATTGGAAATGTATCGGGATTACTATGTTCGTTAAGTACTTTCTGTGGCCCGCGCTGACACTGAGCCTTGTTTATCTAGACATATATTACTTACATTTATTCAACAACAATAAAGTGTACAACGCTATGTTGATTCTTTCTGTAGTGCCAATATCAGTGAGTACGATGCTCATAGGATGTGTCTTCAATTATCCTGCTGAGAAGCTTGCTGTAGTTGTCTTGATCAGTACGTTGACAGGAATATTGTATATTCCGCTGATAGTTAAATTTTTCCTGTAGTCCGCAATTGAATGACTTGCTTCAATGTAATGGGAAAACTGATTTAGTTTTAAGTTCCTGAACTGATAACAATCCAGTATTTTTGTAACAGATCTAAAGATGCTGATCTCATAGTAAAGATCTGATAGTGCAATTGAATGTTTGGTTGATTGTAGTTATTGCTGTGGCAGCGCAAGAAGCTAGCTCATGGAATACAGAAGTAATGGAGAGCGGGTAAGAGTCTATTGAAGTACGAGTTCTAGCAAGGCATCTTTAGTTTCTTCTCGGGTACATGCACAAGCTTTAGTTTTGGCTGCTAATACAGGTAGTCTGGTGGAATCAGTCTGATCGCGAATTCAGGTATCGACGATGTGAGTTAAGAGGCCGCTCGGATTATTAGCGTAAGAACTAAACAGCTATGAGTTTTCTATTGCGTAGATGGAATGGGTCGCCCACCGCGAGTGTACAAGGACACCATCTTGATTTGATCATGCAGACCATCTGGGATAGCCGAAACTGAATAATAAGACTTTCCGACAGGGGGTTGTGGTGCGACTCACCTAAGTGGATCGATTTTAAAAATAATCTCATGTTAGTCTATCTACATAATAGTGCATATTAGTCTATCTACATAATAGTGACTTTTATATTAACAGATAGTACAATTAAGGCATTATTATAAAATGTTCCAAGTGAATAAAATGTTAAAGGTGAACAACAATCTCATTGATAAAAAATTCCTTATTGTCACTTCCGTTGCGGCAGTTGCCTTCGTTGCGGTGATGTCTATGTTGATCGCTCTGTTGATACAGAGCCGCTCTAACGCAGCTAAATTGAGTAATATTGAAGGCAAAATTTTCGGGCTTGACATGGAGGTTAAGGACATAGAGATTAGGAATATTGCGCTTCAGGGTTCAGATCTGGACAGGTCTTCGGAAGAGCGAATTTCAGAGCTGTGTGGTCCTACTACAGTCCAAGTTCCACTCCTGAACACGCCTGTTGAGCATGCGCTTCAGATTGTGGAACGCGGTAAAGTTCCTGACACTACTGGGGCAAGCGTAGATACTGCCCAACTTTCTAAAGTACCTAATGCTAGTGTTAAACCGAATGGCGAAGACAAAGAGCAAGTAACTACTTCTGGCGCAGGCGTTGATGGTAGTGCTACGTCAAAGGGCATCTATACTGTGCAACAGTCTATTACGGATGCTTATTCCTTGAAATCGGGTAGTAAAAAACAAGTACCTAATCCTGGCGCAGCGAAACTTAATACTAGTGTTACACTGAATGGCAAACGCGAAGAGTACACAATTACTTCTGGCGCAGGCGTTGATGGTAGTGCTACGTCAAAGGGCATCTATACTGTGCAACAGTCTATTACGGATGCTTATTCCTTGAAATCGGGTAGTGAGCAGCCACTTCCTGTTATAACCATTTCTTCTAGTCTTGTACCAAATAGTGAGCAACAAGTACAGAATGATGATACACTGGTTAATCCTGATACTAATCTGAATCAGAGCAGTACTGCTCCTCTTGCTCAAGAAGAGTTCAGCAATGGCCTCTAACTTTCCTTATATTGCTGGAGAGGTGTAATTCTCTTAGCGTTTTTAGATAGGGGTCGGTATCTCTTCCCGGTGAGACGAGTTCTATGGTGGCTTCTAGCCCTCTTGCGTTGCTTTTTCAGCACCCCGGTGCTAGAATCAGCGCTAAGTTTTTCCTCTGGAAGTGCAAAATCTGATACAAACTCGTCTCACGAACGGCCTTTCCGTTTTCGTGGATAATATTCCGGGTAACTATTCTGTTTCGATTAAGATATGGGTTAGAGCCGGTAGTAACTACGAACAACAGGAGAATAATGGCATTGCTCACTTTCTTGAGCATATGATCTTCAAAGGTACTAAAACCAGGACAGCAGAGCAAATAGCAAAGGATTTCGATGAACTCGGCGGTCATTTCAATGCCTGCACCGGTAAGGGCTACACTATATACTATGCGAAAGTATTAGCAGAATACCTAGATAAGGGTATGGAGCTCCTTTCAGATGTGCTCAATAACTCTGTTTTCCCGGATGTGGAGCTGCAACGTGAAAAAATGGTGGTTCTAGAAGAAATCCTGCAGACCGAAGATACTCCGGATGATATCATTTTCGACCGTTTCTTTGAAACCATTTATCCTGATCAACCATATGGTAGACCAATTCTTGGTTCTAGGGATAATGTGAGAAATTTCACAAAGAACGATCTGACTTCATTCATAAGTGAACACTACTACCCAGAAAATATGATGCTGATTGTATCGGGTGGTGTGGACATTAATGTCTTCCTTGTCTTAGCTGAAAAATATTTCGCGGATATGAAGTCTGTGGATGTAAGTAAAAAAGATCCGGCACCGGCTGTATACCAACCCAGGGAGTACAGAGAAGAGCGAAAGTTGGAACAGACTCACATAATTTTGGGCTTTCCAGGTGTGTCATATCAGGATAGCATCGCTCAGATATATTCTTCCAAGATTCTGACTATACTCCTGGGTGCAAGCATGTCCTCAAGATTGTTCCAGGAGGTCAGGGAGAAAAGGGGGTTAGCATACTCCATCAGCGCTTTCCATTCTCCTGCTGAGACTTCCGGGATCATAGGTATTTATTCTTCCGCGGATCCGAAAAAGCTCACGGAACTGGTGACAGTTGTCCTAGAAGAATTAGTTCGTCTCGAGAGTACGCTGACTATGGAGGAAATCGAAAGAGCGAAAAAGCAAATTAAATCCTCACTCCTAATGGGTTTGGAGAGTAATGAATCGCGTGCTTCTTATATAGGAAAGTCGTTCCACTATTTCGGGAAGTACCTCGATGGTGAAACCATTACTAGAGTGATTAATGAGATAACAGTACAGGATGTTGCAGCAATTGCGAATCTCATGCTTACGGAAAAGAAAGTAAGTCTTGCTTCTATTGGTGCAAAAGATGGGTTGCCTGAGTATGAAAAGTTGCTAGATATACTAAAATGAGTCGTAATGTTTGTCTGAGAATGTGAGTCCGCTTGGAGTAAGATTGTTCAAGTTGGGTTTTTGGAGATTGTAAATGGGTATTGAGTTGCACGGGACTACTATTCTTTCTATCAGGAAGGATAACAAAGTTGTGATTATTGGGGATGGACAGGTCACTATGGGAAATGCAGTTGTAGTGAAATCAACTGCGCAGAAAGTAAAGCGCCTCTCTAATGGAAAGATTATTTCTGGATTTGCTGGTTCCACTGCGGATGCTTTTACCCTGTTTGAGCGTCTTGAATCGAAATTGGAAGCCCATCCAGGACAGTTACTGAGAGCTTGTGTGGAATTGGCGAAAGATTGGCGAACGGATAAATATCTTCGTAGGCTGGAAGCAATGATGATAGTTGCTGATGCTCGTGGTACATTTATACTGAACGGTGCAGGAGATGTCATTGAACCGGAAGACAATGTGGCTGCGATCGGTTCAGGAGGAAATTATGCCTTGGCAGCTGCCAAGGCTCTATCTAGATATGCTGACAATCTGGATGCTTATCAGATCGCAGAGTCTGCCATGAAGATAGCAGCTGGAATTTGTGTTTTCACAAATGAGAATTTCACAGTCGAAACAATTGATTGTGCTTCAAAAGATGAATGATTGGTAGTTAGATTGGCGTTTGAAAAATGAGTACAGATAAAGTCTTTAAATATTCTGCTGCGGTCGAAAAGGATGTTGCACCTCTTTTAGAGGATGCTTATTCTGCATCCCCTAAAGAGATTGTTAGCTATCTAGATAGGTTTGTCATAGGACAGAAGTTGGCTAAGAAAAAAATTGCCATCGCTATAAGGAATCGTTGGAGGAGGAATAATGTTCCAAAGCCGCTACAGGATGAGATAATTCCGAAGAATATATTGATGATCGGACCTACGGGCGTCGGAAAGACTGAAATAGCGAGACGTGTTGCAAATCTATCAGGCGCCCCATTTATAAAAGTCGAAGCAACAAAATTCACAGAAGTTGGCTATGTCGGGCGGGATGTTGAATCGATTATCAGGGATCTTGTAGATAGTGCCGTGGCACAAGTGAAAGATCAAAAACGTAGAGAGTTTGCAAAGGAAGCTGAAAGTTCAGCCAAAGAGAAAATACTTGATGCACTTGTAGGAAAAAAAGTTGAGGATGATGAAGAAGATCTTGAAGGTGGGGACTCAGGATCTGGAAAGGCTAATACAAGAGCAGTTTTCGAGAAGAAATTAGACGAGGGAAGTCTAGATGAGTCAGAGATTGAGATAAATATACGTGATATTCCGCAAAATAGTTTTCCCACAATGGATGTCCCGGGAATGCCAGGTACACAGATCGGCATGATGAATATCGGCGATATGATGAATAAGGTCTTCGGCGCCGGTAAGAAGTTCAAGAAAAAACGGGTAAAGGTAAAAGATGCTTGGAAAATTCTTATCGATGCTGAGGTCGAGGAACTTTTCGATGAGGATGCGATAGTCAAAGATGCACTTGAGCTGGTAACAACCAAGGGAATGGTCTTTATCGATGAAATAGATAAGATCTGTGCTCGCTCGGAAGTCCGTGGTGAAGTGAATAGGGAAGGTGTGCAGCGGGATCTACTGCCGTTGCTCGAGGGAACCGCAGTAGTCACGAAGTATGGGGTCGTGAAAACTGATCATATATTATTCGTCGGTTCAGGAGCGTTCCATTTTGCTAAACCCTCCGATCTTCTACCAGAGTTACAGGGTCGTCTACCAATAAGAGTGGAGCTTGATTCCCTAGATGTCGGTGATATGACACGCATACTTACAGAAACTGAATCTAGTCTACTTAAGCAGTACTGTGCGTTGTTGGAAACTGAAGGGGTCTCTCTTGAGTTTACTAAGGATGGCGTGAGTGCCATTGCTGAAGCCGCTATTACCGTCAATAGTGAAGTCGAGAACATTGGTGCAAGACGTCTTCATACGATTATGGAAACGCTGCTCGAAGAAATCAATTTTGAATCCGGGGAGAACAAGGGTAAGACCTTCTCTATTGATCGCGAGTATGTTGATAAGTATCTACAGAGCATTATCAAGAAGCTGGATCTGTCAAAATTCATTTTGTAGTATTACATGCCACGAATCGCTGTAGTTATTGTTGCTGGAGGATCTGGGTCCAGGATGCTGTCTTCCGGTTCCCCCAAGCAATATCTGAGATTTTCCGGTAAGGCAGTGCTGCAGCATACTATTGAAGCGTTTTTGGCGCATCACGAAATTAGCCGAATACAATTGGTAGTTAATCCTCTACATGATGTATATTATTCATCGATATTAGAGATTTTCGATAGGAGAATGGTTTCTAGCTCGAAGGCTGGTAGTACTCGTGCTGAGTCCGTATTTTCCGGTCTTATGGATCTAAAACGACATGAACCCGATTACGTACTCATACATGATGCGGTCAGACCACTTGTCTCACTCGGATTAATCGATGCTGTGATAAAGCATCTATTGAATGGTGCTCAAGGCGTAGTGCCTGCAATCGAGGTCCGGGATACCGTTGTGAAAAGGAGGAGTGATTATGTGGAAGGTGTTCTCGAGAGAGAAGAGTTAGTTTTTTTACAAACCCCACAAGGTTTTATTTTTAAGGAGATTCTGGATGCGTATACTGCTTCCTCTGGAAGTTATACGGATGATGTCACATTAGCGGAGACCAGCGGTATAAAAGTGAAACTTATCCCAGGGGATCAGAAAAACTTCAAGATTACATTCCCGTTCGATCTAGAGGTCGCGACTCTTTTGTTATCCTAGGTTTATCAAAGCAGACTTGATCTATTACCGTTGCCCCTCTAATTCATACTGAACTTGAAAATATAATTGAGATAGTCGATAATTTGGCCGCGCGTCTTCTTTCTCAGATAAAGTGTGTGAAAAGCTCCTGGTAAGCTTGCTGCAATGTTTACCGCCTTCTCTTGCTCATGAAATCACCTGCATAGCCTTGAGATGCTTTCCCGGCATTAGTAGGAACTCGTTTGAGGATCCCGTTTTGGAAAATGAAGTCTGCGGTTTGTCTTTCAAAAACCCAGTAGGGATCGCGGCAGGCTTTGATAAAAATGCTGAATGCGTCAATCCTTTAAGTAGGACAGGTTTTGGTTTCCTCGAACTTGGGACTGTCACATTAAAACCGCAAAAAGGGAATCCAAAACCGCGTCTGTTCAGGTTGCCTGAGGATCGTGCTGTTATAAATCGTCTTGGATTCAATAACAAGGGTGTCGAATATTTTCTAAAGCGACTTGTGAAAGCGAAATATAATCGATCGTTGCCGCCTATTGGTGTGAACATCGGGAAAAATGCCACCTCACTAGATGCCATTTCTGATTACGCACGATTAGCGAAAAGAGTGTCCAAGGTTGCTGATTATGTGACATTGAATATTTCCTCTCCAAACACTGCTAAGCTGAGGGACATGCAGAAAATCGAAATACTACAGCAGCTCTTGGTTTCCGTTAAAGCTGCTGTAGTAGAAGGGATGCCGATTTTTATTAAAGTTGCACCTGACCTCACCGATGAGGCTAAAGTAGACATTATGCAGCTTGCTGTGAAACAAAAAGTTACTGGGATCATTGTGGCAAACACTACAATTGGGTGTCGGGAGAAATTGAAGAGTAAATGTAAAGTGGAATACGGGGGTTTAAGTGGTGCTCCGCTCTTTGAGCTTTCCACGACATTGTTAAGAGAGATGTATAAATATGCAGGAGGAAGGCTTGTATTCATCGGTTGCGGTGGCGTTTCAGATGTGGAAACGGCGTACATCAAAATCAGGAATGGAGCTACACTGATTCAGGTTTATACCGCTTTCACTTACCAAGGTTTTGGGCTGCTTAATGAGATAAAAAAGGGATTAGCACAGAGAATCAAATCAGATGGATTCCGATCCATAAATGAGGCAATAGGTCTTGATGTCTAGCTGTCGTCCAGGACTAACTGTGTGTAGACTTTTTTCCATTATGCGATGGTTTCACCTTATCTGCATTATAGTACAGGTCAAACCAGTGAGGTCTATAATTATACATTGTGATCGGTTTGCGCGAGACAAAACCGGATAGGATCAATATGTTACCCAGAAGGTAGTCATAGCGGGCATTGATTGACTTTCCACCATCTAAGGTCGTGCCTTCAATGTTGATGCTTGTATCTGTTACCTCAATTATCGCGCCCAGCTCCTGCATTATTTCTATGAATTTATGAAGTTTACTACTTATCTTGAGTCCCTTGTTGTTCTCTATGGAGCTTTTACCATTTGCAGTGCAAAGCAAAAAGAGTAGAATCTGAAAATTATCTATAGAAATATCAGATTCCTTAATCGTGACACCATTGAGTCGAGCGCTTTTGACATTAATGCTACCTATTTTGTTTCCTAAATTCTTACCTGATATTGTTGTATTAATGTCGGCAGACATTTCTCTGAGGATTCTGTATACTCTGAGACGATCCTCATTCAAGCAAATACCCTCTATCGTGATTTCGGAGCCAGGGATGAGTGTTGCTGCTGCAACCAAGAAGAGCGTAATAGAAGGATCACCCGGGATTATAATATCCTGTGGACGCAGTTCAGGTATCCCACAGATGGTTGTTTTTGTATTCTCTTTGCTGCGAATGATTGTGATATCCGCACCTAAATGTTTAAGCATCAACTCAGTGTGATTCGTGCTACCAGAAAAAGGTTCCACAATGGTTGTAGTACCCTTTGTATTGAGTCCGGCCATCAAGAGCGCGCTTTTAATCTGAGAACAGGAATGTTCAAGTATATGTATATGTGGAACACAATAATCATTTCCTTTGACAATAGTTGGTAGAGTACATGAAGTTATTTCAATTCCAATATCGGAAAAGTGTTTCACACCCTTTATCTTGAACTTATCAAGGAAGTGTCCATACCCAGTAATTATCGTCTGAAAAGAATAACTGGCAACAACTCCAAGCAGGAGATGCATGGCTATTCTGGAGTTTCCAATGTTCAATACGTCCGTAGGTGCACTGAGTCCGCGTACACCGACACCATACACTTCTATTCTGGAATCCGAGATTCTTTTAATCTCCACACCGAGATGCTGTAGACAGCACATTGTACTGACGGTACTGTCAGAAATAAAAGAAGGAGAGATAGTAGACTTCCCCACAGCTTGAGCCAGAATAAATAGACCTCTTTGCAACGACGACTCGTCGGGCGGAACCTTATACAGTCCCTTCAAAGGTGCGATCTTTCTGATTGTGCAACCCTGGGTTTCCATCGTTTTTCTTCATAGAAAGCCTACGAATTCTTGTAGCTGTCGTTAGTACTGAATAAAGTGAAGTAAAGGCATCGTAGGCTACAGGTAAGTATAGACCTATTACCTTTGCATTGAAAGCAAAATATCTAAGAAGTTCATACATATGAAAGGAAGTAACGATTGTAGGCTTCTCACGCTTTCGAAGATCTATAAGTCTAGAGCACTTTCATCGACTCAAAATCCGCCAGACAGAAACACAATGACCGATCTAGTCGAATACCTTGAAAAACTTATGTAATACCGTCGGTGTAAACGTCGTCAACGTGTGGACAGATACATTCGACTTTCCTTGTTTCCTGGTCAGAGTATATTCTGCTGCGATGACTCCGCGATTTCTTCCACCTGTCAACAATGTTCCTATGATAGGCATTTTCGAAATTAATTGATTGATTCGGTACAGTGGTACTACGCTTCCGTGTAGAATGAGCTTCTCTTCAGGAATGCTCAGAATACCCATCACACTCAATCCAATAGGTGTAGCCTCCAACCATGACTCAGAAATATAAAATACATCATCTGCATACTTAAACTCTGAGAAAAATCTATCAAAAAAGATCCCTTCACCATTCAAGATATTCATTATCCCATTCAGTGAAGCTAGAGAAAGGATACGCGCCAGTATTGGTGCATCTTGTATATAGAAATTTTCTATTTTCAGGACCCCACTATTAGTTCTCATATTCTTCGTACCCATGTGTAAGGCTCCTCTACCACCTATTATACCACTTTTAAATCCAAGACCTTTTAGAAGTGTCCCAACATTTGTGCTATCTACATTGATACCTCCATCTTTACTGAATCTCGCTCGCAGAATGCTATCATCACTGAAAATCCCTGAAAGACTACCGTCACCTTCTTGTAAGGTCAGACTCAGATTATTCATTGAAATTTCATTTTTTAGTTTCAGGTTGGCTATTTTGATTGATATATTCTCATTGAGGTCACTTTTTCTATTTTCGAGCTGTGTCAGAGAGGCCAGTTTTTCTGCTCTAGACAAATCTATTGCCTCTGAAGTGATTCTCAAATTCGATGTATTTCCTTTAAGCACGTAGCTCAAATCCAGATGTGAGTCATTAATTTGCAATGCCTTGCTGTTGAATAGTGCTTCCTTGCCGTTGCTTTTACCCTCAAAACGGATGTCCATCTTTTTCCCTAAAATTTCGAGGACTTCGAAATTATGTTCCCCATCCCGAGTCTTGATTCTAAAATTAAGAATTGCACCCGGATCTTTCTCCCACCCAAAAAGTTGGGAAATGTCTTCTTGTACGTCTTTGGTTCCAATCCTACCTACTGCATCTACTTCATTGTTCGGGAGGAGGTTTATTGCTACTTCCCCAGTGACTTTACCCGCCAATGAGATAAACTCAGGCAAAAAGCCGGATTCTTTGATAGGTTCTAACTTGCTTGTACCCTTGATCGTGAACTTCGTTATTTGGTCCGTTGAATTTCTATCCAGATATAGATCTATTTTTTCTCCCGAGGAGAGTAATGTTGCCCGCATTGCGGCATCATTGTTAGTGATCTTTAGTTCCATGCTTCCATTTTCTATATGAAAAGCTTTATAGAATCGTGCTGCTTGAATATTGTCTGCCTTGATATTGATAACAGTATCTATCTCCTGAGTTGCTGAAGTTGGTATCTGCACAAGAAAATCTACAATACCTTTGCCTTTGAGCGTCCTTATAGCTACTTGCTCAGCCACCTCAGCAATAATCTGCGGGCTGAATTTTTCACCAAGTAGCACGAGTTTATTTAGATTGTTAACAAGCTCGCCCTCTATTTTGATTGCGTCGTCGTTGATTCTGATTTTACACCCTTTGCAATTTGTGCCATCAATTTCCCCCGAATGAATTATAGCTTCTAGATTACCGCCCAATAGACTCAGTTTGCCTGATACTTTTTCTACGTCAATGAAACGTTTTTCTATATCTGCAGGCTCTGTGATCGCTATTCTCGCTTTTACACCTTCGAGAATCGCGTCCTCGATTTTTAGATCTCCTGACTTACTTTCGAACTTGATATCCGCCTGTTTTATAATTCCACCTTGTATGCTTTCCTCATACCACTCTCTTGCTACAGGATTAAGATCATTCCCCCAGTATTTTAGTATGTCTCCTGCTACTAGATTCTCGATCTTTCCTTCTAATGACAGCCCGTCTTTTAGCAAGAGTCTGCCTCTGAATTCTGTACCATCGATTTTGATTTTCACATTATTGAGTTCTAGGTTTTCTAGGGTTCCATTGAACACAAAGCTTCCATTCTCGAATTGAAAATTTGATTCCTTTCTGATTTTTTTGCTTACAGATCCGCGGAGATCCCTGACTGCTCCTTGAATCTTTTTCTCATTTAAGTTCAGGACAGCATACCCACTGAAGGTGAAACTATCATTCGAAATATCAATATTGGATAGCCCTTTGATCAGAGGTGAGAAAACACTCTCGTTGGGATCGAAATTAGTCACTCTGACCGCAATGGTATCGTATTGAGACTGCACCATTTCTAATTCTATTCCCGCTTTCTCCTCGTGAATCCCAAGTTGTAAAACGTTTCTATGATTCATTTTCTTTATTCTTATGAATCCCTCACTGACTGTATAACCGTTGAATCTGATGTTTTGTATAAATAAGTCAGTGTTCAAAAGCGCGATGACGGAAAAAATATGGTCTACCTGATAGTTTTCTAGACTAATCATTTTGTCCCTCCCAGCTTCGAATGGTATCTCTATGTCTGCACCCGAGATAGTCATGTTTATTGGATACAGTTTCGTGAAAGGAAAGTTCCAATGAAAAGAGAATCGGAGTTCCTCGATGAAAGCTACTTTTTTAGATCCCAGATCGACGGTAACTTTACTTAGTACTAACTCTTTAAAATTATCGGAATTCCTAATATCGAAGTCAGTGAAGGAAATATGGCTTCCAGTCTTGAATTTGCTGAAACGGCTGTTGATGTAATATTCGACAAACTTCTGTGATAAGTTCTTGTTGTACTTGTAGACTAAAAACGGCGAGAAAACGGCAAGCAAGAAGAGAAGTATAACGATCTTTACCTTCATCGACAAAAATACCCCGGAGGAAGTGGAAATGCAAAAGTCTGGACAAAGCAGCTGATCGAACTATTCCGTGCTAGCTTCCACTCTGGAAAAGATGTTCTAATCTAATGATCTGGCCACATACATCCAATCCCAATTCTATTGTATAAGTTCAGCGTTTTCCAACACCTCCGTACAGGACGAAGCTTGTCACGGCTACCAATCCGATGAACGCAGTGAGTGAGTACACCAGAGCGATATCTATGGAATTGCTATCAACTGTGAGATTTGGATATAAACAAGCGAGGATCATTGCATGTGTAGCTAGAGAGTTAGCAGCTAGGATCTTACTATGTTTTTCTGAGAAAAATATCACACCAAGCAGGAGTACAGCCATGCTGCTCAGTAGTATCGTCAATGTAGCAAAAAACATCTAAGTTGTTGAGACCTTTTAGAGCTTCGCCTTTAATAGTAAACCAGATTCTCATAATCTCATAATTGGATGGGAAGAGAGTCTTTGTAGTCTAGATACCGAGTTTGCAAGATAGGTACCTTGCCCTTAACATGATTGCTAGTCTAGCAGGTAAATTTATCACCTTAATGAGTCTTGGAGTTTCAACTACGCAGGCCTTGATACTTGCCGCGGGTAATTCTAGTCGAATGAATTCCCAGTTACCGAAGGTAGTGCATAGAGTAGGTGGCCTCGAACTTATTAATCACAATTTGCTTTTACTGCAGGAGCTTGGATTTGAAGAGGCTGTTATGGTCTGCGGTCCCCAATTGGATTTTGTTGATGTTACCCATATTTCCGTTAGGAAGGTTTTCCAGCGTGAAAAGAAAGGTACAGCTCATGCGGTGAAATGTGCCTTACCAGAACTTCATAGCAGGAATGTCCTGATTTTATATGGGGATGTTCCTTTGATTTCTAAGGGGACAATAGAAGCGTTGTTAGAAAGTCAGGAAAAGTATGATGCTACACTACTTGGCTTCCCAGTGATGGATTCCTCTTCAGAGTATGGACGTCTTATGATTACCGAAGGGAAAGTTTCTAGGATTATTGAGTATTCAGAGCTTGAGGGGGAACAGAAGCAAGTACTAAATTTTGCCAATTCTGGTATTCTCTGCATAGATGTGAAACTACTCAAAGAATACATCAGCCTTGTCGATGCTTCAAATAGGCAAGGGGAGTACTATTTGACGGATGTTGTGAACCTCATGGCCCGGGATTCCAGGAATGTAGGGTTCAATATTATCCAGGAAAGTGAGGGGATAGGTATCAATACTCAGGCTGATCTTTCTCGTGCTGAGAGATTCTTTCAGGAGAGGAAGAGGGCTAGATTTCTAAGTGCTGGTGTTAGGTTGATTGATCCTGATACTGTCTACTTCGCATATGATACGTATATAGAGTCCGATGTGATAGTGCATCCGAATGTGATATTTTTCCCTGGTGTGAAGGTATTCCGAGGTGCTGAGATTCTACCATTTTCTCTTTTGGAAGGTGTCGCCATTGGTTCTGCTGCGAAAGTGGGGCCGTTCGCAAGAATACGCGGTAGCAGTGATATCGGTGGAAATGCAGTCATAGGGAATTTCGTGGAAGTAAAAAACAGCACAATTGGGCAAGGTGTGAAGGTCAAACATCTGAGTTATATAGGTGATGCATCAATTGGTGATCAGACCAACATTGGAGGGGGAACTGTGATCTGTAATTTTGATTTTGAAAAAAAGCATCATACGCAAATTGATAAAAAATGCTTCATAGGTGGAAATAATACTATTGTTGCCCCAGTGAGAATCCACGCTGAGGCTCGTACCGCTGCTGGGAGTACCATCACATCAGACGTGCCGCCTAAAAAGTTGGGAATCTCAAGGGCAATGCAAGTAAACAAATCCATAAAATAACATCCATCACTACTCCTCAGGTCATCGAGTGGATTTCCCTGCATCCTACGCAGAGGACTTGTAGCATGGCAGCATCACTATGTATTGTAAGCCTCAATGTCTGAAATGCCTCATCCTTGTGAAGATCATTCCGATGTTATGTTTGTTAGCTGCTTCTATTACTTCGTTATCTTTTATCGAGCCACCAGGCTGGATAATGGCAGTGACCCCACTTTTCGCAGCAAGCTCTATACTGTCTGCAAATGGGAAAAAAGCATCTGAAGCCATCACGAGCCCTTGATTTCCCTGCGTTTTTTCAAGCGCTATTTCGACACTCTTAACTCGACTCATCTGACCTGCACCTATTCCCACAGTGGTGTAATTCCGAGCAGTGACTATAGCGTTTGATTTCACATACTTACAGACTTTCCAGGCAAAAATCAGTTGATTTGTCTCTTCATCATCTGGAGCTCTGTTCGTGACAACTTCGAAATCCTGGAAAAGTTTGGCGTTACAAGACTGTACCAAGAAACCTCCAAGTAAACTTATGAAATGTCTATCAGGCTGTGTGTATTTCTTATATATAAGGACTCGCAGATTCGTTTTAGTTTGTAGCATTAGTTCTGCATCCTGAGTAATACCAGTCGCAACTACGACTTCAAAGAAAGTCTTGGATATTTTTTCCGCTACGTCTTTTGTCACGATTTGGTTGAAAGCGACTACGCCTCCAAATGCACTCAGTGAATCTGCAGCAAATGCGTTATCATAGGCCTCATATAAGCTATCCTTGCTTACGGACACACCACAAGGATTGTTGTGCTTTATGATCGCACATGCGGGACTGGAAAAATTAGCTACAATCGCTAGTGCACTATCGAGATCCAATAGGTTGTTGTAACTCAGCTCTTTGCCCTGGATCTTTTTAAATGGAAGCTCTCCGTCAGAGTAAAAAGAAGCGTTCTGATGAGGATTCTCTCCATATCTGAAATCAGTTCTTTTCGTCAAGGATATGTTTATGTTCTCGGGCAGCGTCAATGACGAGGAAAACCAATCTGCGATTTTACAGTCATACCTTGCTACACGCATGAAGGTTTTTCTTGCCATCTTGGTCCTGAAAGCTAACGTGCAGTTCACGTCAAACAGAGCGTAATCACTTGGATCAGAGAGAACACAAACATTCCTGAAATTTTTTGCAGCTGACCTCAATAGTGAGACCCCCCCTATATCTATATTCTCGATTATCTCATTTTCCGAAGCGCTTTTTCGTACATGCTCCTCAAATGGGTACAGGTTGACTACGACCAAATCTATCGAATGTATTTCATACTTTGCCATCTCGGAACTATGTAAATCGGGATCTGCCAGTATACCCACATGAATAGTCGGATGAAGAGTCTTCACTCTGCCATTTAATATTTCTGGAGAGCCTGTATAATCAGATAGCCTTATTGCATCGATTCCATTCTCCAGAAGGTATTCATAAGTTTTTCCAGTTGCAATGATTTCGGCGTTTACAACTTTCAATTTATTTGCAAGTGACAAGAGGTTGGTCTTATCATAAACAGATATCAGGGCTCTTTTTATCATCTTACTCTGATCAAATTCAAAGAAATCTTTGTGCCACTCTTTATCCCGAGTACACAAAATAAGACTTCATCAACGAAACTACAGCACTAAGATAGATGAGAAACATCCAACAGTAATCCTAGAATAAACTGCCTTCTTACGCTATATGAGAGTACTACCACTTTCTATTTTTATTGTCTAGAACTCCAGGAAATGATTCTCTAATTGATGGAAATTTTTCAAGGATTGTCCCTACTTTTTCCTAAGCCAGATCATTTCCTCGAACACATCGAAACACTTTGCCGCTGAGTTTATGTGGTAGAGTTGATGTAGTTCAGCGATGCCTGCTATTGATGTGACATTTATTTCCGTTATTTTTTCTGCAATTAGGTCTATTCCTGCGAGGGTTATACCACGTTCTTTCAAATCTGAAGCGATTCTATAGCATTTCTCTTCCTCATTCGAAGTGAGTATGCAGGAGGAAAAATCTCCTCCCTTGCACATGTTGGTGATGAAACTACCCTCTTTCTTCCTTCGGAAACAGCCAAGGAGTTTCCCATCTAACACCACGACTCTCTTATCACCGTCTTCAAGAACGGATTCCTCAAATTTTTGAGCTACTATTGGCGTTCCAGTTTTGGAGATAAGTTCATGGATTTTTTCCTGTGTTGACTCGTCGAATGATTCAAATTTCATTACGTCATCTCCACCGAACTCATATAATGGCTTCAGTACCACTGATTTGTATTGTTCGAAGAACAATTGTATGTTCCGGATTTCTCTGGAAATAAGGGTCGGCGGAGCGTCATTATAGTAGTCCACGAATTTTTCAGGGAAACCACGTACTGCTTCTGGTTCATTGATAACAAGTGTTCCACATCGCTCGAGCATGTAGGTCGCAGTGATGTAGCTCATATCAAATGGAGGATCGTTCCTCATAAGTAGCATATCCAAGGTACTGAGATTCACCTCTTCTTCCTTCTCGGATAGTGATACTTTTCCCTCGGAGGATGTTGTAACCATCTTTCCTCTTGCTGATACACGACCATCCCATATAGAGAGCGTCTCTACCGGATAGATGAAAATATTACACTCTCTTTCTAGAGCTTCTCCGATGAGGTAAGTAGTACTTTTTCCGAGATTGGACAGAGATATTACTTGGATTCCTATTTTCACTACCGTTTTCTTTCTCAGATCTGTTGAAGTTAAGTTATACAGTTTCTTTTTGAGAATCAAAATGTGTCTTCGTTTTGGACTGACTGAGTCCAAAAAATTATCAAGGGAACATCCCAGTTTTTCATCAATGGAGTTACAGTTTGTGCTCTCACATTGTCAGGCCAATTGAATTATGAAATCTGAGAAAAGTATCAAGGCGGATTTCCGTTTTAATGAGTGGAAGGTCAGTTACTTACTATTCCAGGTGCTTCTGCTACTTTGTTCGACGTATATTGGTTCCTAATGCATTCTCCTCACGATGTTGACAATACGCTCTGCTTCCCCGGGGCCATATCTGTCATTATATGCTCTAGTATCAAATGCATCACCTGTTAGGTCTACATTTATTGGGGTTCCATTGTGTTGCGAGACTTTCAGTTGATAATCCGAATGCCGACGCATTATGTCATTCCTTGTGTTCTGTTGTTGAGTCAGTAATGTGCGTAGTGCCTTTTCTAAGGATGGGAGCAGCATCCGAACTGGGTGTCCTGGACGAAAACGTGACCCAGTTGCAAGTGAAAGCGTTGCATAAGTTAATTGGAATATCCCAGGATGCAATGCAGGAGTATACCTTAAAAGTGGCTGATTTTTTATCACAGCATTCTTGATCAACCCACTCATAATCTGCTGTTTATTAAGGCCCTTTATATCTATCATTACGATAAATGCTGATACTCGAACTGGATAATGCTAATTCTGGATCGCAAGGATTGTGTCATTAGATAATCTTTAGATTCTGACATTACCTTCCTATACTCTTTTTGTAAAGGAGTAACCCTAGGTTGCTTTGCATGCGTGAGTGTTGTGTTATAATCTTGGTGTCCGTATTCAGCTAGGTCAAATTGAAAATTATAAAGAGATTATGTATTTCAGGGCGTTCTGTGTGGCCTATCATAGAGGGTGGTAAAGGAGTCGCTGTCAGTGACGGTGTTTCATCTGGCGCTTTCGCTGCTGCCGGTTGTGTTGGGACGTTCTCCGGGGTGAACGCAAAACTCATCGACGATAATGGTGAGGTGGTGCCACTCAGGTATCACAGCAAGACCAGGAAGGGTAGGCACGATGAACTGATGGAGTATAGCATCGAAGGTGCTATAAGCCAGGCCAGGATCGCTCATGAGTGCTCCAGAGGTGAGGGAAGACTCCACATGAATGTGCTCTGGGAAATGGCAGGTGTCGAAAGAGTATTGGAGGGCGTGCTTTCGAAAGTGAGTAACTTGATACACGGCATCACGTGTGGTGCTGGTATGCCTTATAAGCTTGCGGAAATTGCGACTCGATATAGAGTGTATTACTATCCGATAGTTTCCTCTGCTAAGGCGTTTAGAATATTATGGAAGCGCTCCTACAGAAAGCTTAGTGAGTTTCTCGGAGGTGTTGTGTATGAAGATCCGTGGCTTGCTGGGGGACACAACGGCCTGAGTAATACTGATAGGCCGGATAATATTCAGGATCCGCATCCCAGGGTTGTCGAGCTACGAACACTGATGAATGAAAACGGGTTGACACAAGTTCCTATAGTCATGGCTGGCGGAGTTTGGTCTCTTTCGGATTGGCAGCACTTCATAGACAGTGATGAGGTTGGAGCTATCGCATTTCAGTTTGGTACGCGGCCTTTGATTACCCAAGAAAGCCCAATTTCCAGGCAGTGGAAGGAGAAACTACTCAGAACAAAAAAGGGCGAAGTTCTATTGCACAAGTTCAGTCCGACTGGATTTTACTCATCGTCACTAAAAAATGCCTTTATACGAGAGCTTGTCGATCGCTCAGAAAGGCAGGTTCCTTATGTGGAAGTTGAGAAAGAAGAGTTCATTGTCCCATTTGAGTATGGTACTCGAAGGAAAAAAGTCTTTATCCGACATTGTGACGAAACATCAGTCAGGAAGTGGCTATCAGAGGGATATGAGGAAGTTGTTAAAACCCCAGATGGTACTATTTTGTTTCTCACGCCCGAGAAGTTTGCCGAAATTAGAAATGATCAAATAGAGTGTATGGGCTGTTTGAGTCATTGTAAATTCAGTAACTGGAAGGATCATGATGATTATACAACCGGCGAATTACCAGATCCGCGGAGTTTCTGTATACAGAAGACCCTACAAAACATAATATACGGCGCTGATCCTGATCGTGAGTTGGCCTTTGCTGGACATAATGCACACAGATTTTCCACAGATCCTCTATACAAGGATGGATATATACCAACGGTAAAAGAACTAGTTGAGAAAATCTTAGCTGGTGAGTGATTTTTCCGAGCATCATCCCTAAGTAAGTGTATTTGTTCTGTTGATAGTGCTGTCACAGCCATCTCTTAGGGTTGTGATTTCCTGTAAGAGCCTGGTCGATATAGGTTTCCCTTTGCGAAGTGCTTCTCTATCCAGCAGACTGATAAATTCTATAACTGATTCTATTGATCTCTCCACACGATGCAGTATCAGATCAACAATTCTCTCAGGGACCCTAATCTGACGTAAATAAAACTGCTTCCTTACAATAACACGTAACAATTCATCATCCGGCGATGGAATTGTGAATGTCGTAGTCGCGCGCAGCCTTGAACGTAGGTCAGGTAATACATTTGAGAATTCCAGACTTCTTGTAGTCATCAGAAGCATTTTTTTATTTTCCACGGCGTTATTGTAGATGTGGAGTAGTGCTTCAATTTCCGCTTGAGTCTTTAATTCATCTATATCATCGACGAGACAGTTATGATACATCGAAAATGTCGTTTCTTTCTCCAAATTGGAGAGGATGCGTGCATTGTGCTTCGATACCCAAATCCTTCCTATATGTGTCTTCCCGGATTTAGAATCCCCCTTGATGATGATTGGCGGCTGATGTGACTGATTTCCAATCACGGAATTATACACTTCTGCATTGCTGTCAGAGATGAAATAGTCCACCTCTGAATAATCATTTTTCCTTTCTGGGTGATCAATGAGTATCAACTGTTTCATCTATGTAGTATGAGCTTTCCTTATAATATGCGACACCCAACCGAACAAATCCCGCAGCTATGGATGCAAAAGGTACTGCTAAAAGTATACCAGTAAATCCAAACAGGATACCTCCAATCGTGATCGCGAATATAATCCAAAGTGGATGTAAATTCACACTTTTACTCAAAAGTTTTGGGGATAGAATCATACTCTCTGTTATACCGCATGCAATGAAGATTAGGGTTATGGGTAGCACATCGAGAACATTCGAAGCATTAGAGAAAGCTACTAAGTGCGCGATAACCAGTCCAGTTATATTCCCAAGATAAGGTATGATTGTGAGTATGCCTGTCGAGACACCGATGAGAAAGTAATATGGTAGGCCAGCGAAAAATAACAGAACTGTATATAAGATCGCGAGAATAAGGGAGATTTTCGCTTGTCCTGAAAGATATCCAGATATACTCGCACTTATCAATTGCGCATCGATTTTGAAAGCTTTCCTATACCTTAAAGGTACCATTTCCCTTACCGAGGAGACTATGACAGGCCAATCGTCGAGTAAGTAGAATGTAATTAGCGGAGTAAAGATCACCAAGATGATGCCATTTGCAACCGCAAGTGTGGAGTCCCATAAATGCTGAGTAATTTGCGAAGAAAGTTGTGGTAGGAGTGCTAATGTATAGTCCAGCACTGATGCTATCCCTTGTGTTTCGAGGAAATTGTATAAGTTTGGAGCAACAGTCTGCAGGTGCTTGTTGATCGAAGCAAGAAGCTGTGGAGCTCCACTCAGAAAAAGGATAAGTTGATGATACAGCAGCGGCAGAGCTAGTGACAATATTATGACAACTAGAATGCTTAAGAGAGTCACTATGAAGAAAGAAGCAAGCTTCCGTGAACCCAGCATGATAGCTAATTTTGTTGTATATCCTTCGAGAAAACATGCAAAGATAAAAGCAAATACAAAAGCTAAGAGCATAAGATACGGAATCTGCGTCTAGGTGAGTTTATAACAGTAACATTTTTGTGTGCAAATTAAACTTAACAGTCTGATAATGCACACAATTCTGTCTGAATTGATTGTACACCACGGTCAATTTACTTTTCTCTCCACGTCCGAGTAGCGCAAGTATTACTCTTCAGTTTAGCAGATCATTGCTGTAGTGTGGGCTCATTTAGTTTTTGGTTTATCAGGCATGAGCATCAGCAGAGCAGGTGTCAGGAACAACGTCAGAATAGTCGTAAAAGATAATCCTCCAGCTACAGTGGTTGAGAGACTTTGCCACCACTGTGTCGCTGGTGCTCCGTATGTGATCCCGAAGTTTATAAAATCTATAGTAATGCACCCTACCATTGGTAATAGCCCTAACACTGTTGTTCCAGAAGTGAGTAATATTGGTCTGAATCTGGATAATGCAGCCCTCATAATCGAGTGCTTCTTATCCTCAGATTCACTTGCATAGTCGTTATATGCATCAATGAGGAGTATATTGTTATTCACCACAATGCCCGCCAGAGAAATGATCCCTATACCACTCATGACAACTATGAACGGCTGATGTGTGATTAGCAAACCTAAAATTACTCCACCAGTCGATAAAACCACTGCGGCGATGATAATGAAAACCTGATAAAAACTGTTGAACTGTAATAACAGTATTAATATCATGCAGAATACTGAAGCAACAAATGCTACTAACAAAAAGCGTGAAGTCTCCTCTTGTTCCTGTTGCTCGCCTTTGAACCTAATACTTAACGATGATAATTCTGGCCGGTTTTTAATTGCTTTCTCTAATGTGCTCACTATGTTATGTGCCAGGAATCCAGGCAATACATCTGCATGTATGTGTATTGTCGGATCAGAGTTTACACGCTTCACTGAAGTGACTTTGTTTTCAGGCTTTATTGTCAGGAATGACGATAACGGCACTAGGCCATTATGCGAAGGAATCATCATATTCATTACTGATGCTACGTTTCTCTCCTTTTCAGGGAGAACTAATAGGATGTCCAATTTCTCATCATAGTCGTCTCCCCTGTATTCACCAACAAGTGCACCCTTAGTTGCGAGCATAACATAGTGTCCAATAGTAGCTGTATCAACCCCATATAGACTAGCCTTCTTCTTATCTATCACTATAGACCAGCCAAGTTTTTCAGTTATGGCATCATCCGTAATACTCGTTGCGCCTTTTATATTAGTAATGAGACTCTTAATGACCATAGCGCCATGTCTGACATTTTCATATGACGTGCCGCTTACAGCAATTTTGATTGGCTTCTCCTGTATAGGGCCATCCCTCTGGATTAGAAGCTCGAACTGTATTCCTTCAATTGAAGCAATTTTTTCTTCCACCTCACTGTTGATCTCACGGACAGTCCTACGTTTCTTCCAGTCGATTAATTCGATTTGTATCTTTCCTATCGCATCATTGTCTAGTGTCCCGATCGTTGTATAACAGGTTTTTATTCCAGGCAACGAACAAATTTTCTCCTCAGCACTTTCGACAATTTGCCTCTTTTGCTTGAGTGTGAGGTTATCACTTGCCTTGATCAAGACTGTAGTACTCTTCGGATCTACGTTAGGTAAAAATTGGAATCCCTTACCGAAAAACCAGTAACCTACTATACCAAGTAACACAATCATCAGAATTGATGTAATCAGTGTTTTGGGGTAGTCCAAGAATTTATCTAATAACTTGTAATATTTTGCATGTATACCACTCATTGCGCTTGCATCCCCTGAGTCTATTGCAGCGATTCTTTTTATCTTGTCTGGGTCTGAGGTTGATGGGGTACCTATCATGCTTCCTAGTACCGGTGTGAATACTATGGACATTACCACTGATGCAGAGAGCGTAAAAATCAGCGTAATCGGAAGAAATTTCATGAATTTCCCTGCCAAGCCCGGCCAGAAAAGGAGAGGTACTAGTACTATCAAAGTCGTGCCGGTAGAGGATAATACGGGCCAGAACATTTTTGCAGCTGCTGCACGATATGCAAGTGTAGGTGAAAGACCAACAAGCATTTTCCTATCGGCATACTCATTGACTATTACTGCTGCATCTACAATCATCCCAATTGACATGATTAGGCTGAACAGAACTACGATATTCATCGTGAATCCCATTACGTAAATCAGAAGCACTCCGACAAGAAGGGAACCTGGTATTGTAAAAGCTGTCATGAATGCTATTTTCCATCCTATGTAGATAGCCATCACTCCTACCACCAAGATGGTCGTCAATATGACATTATTTTTCAAATCTATTAGTACCTCTGTGACCTCTTTTGAAGTATCAAACTCTATTGAGATCCGCACACCCTCGGATAGAGTTCTTTTCAGTGATATTACTTCCGCGTTTACCTGTTGGATGGTTTCTAAAAGGTTTTTTCCGATCATTTTGGACACCTCAACAACGATTGTGTCCACCCCGTTGATCCTTGAGATGCTTTTTTCTTTTTCAAGTACCGTTTCGACCTTTGCTACATCACCAATGGTTAAGAGGCTGTCTCCATGAGCCAATACAGGGAGCTCCTTAATTTTATTTACTTGTTCGACTAAACCATTCACCGAGATCGAGTACTCAGTGCCAGGGAAACTCCCAGAAGGAATGAGAATATTATTCTGTGTTAATGTCTGGACAATGTTATGCATGCTTATGTTGTATGCCATCAGCATTTTTGGATCGACTGTAATCTCTACAATCGTATTGCGTTTTCCGATCATCTTAGTTGAAAGCACATTCGGAAGAGAATTCAGTCTTTTCTGGAGTTTTGACGCAATTTTTAATGTCTCTTCCGTTCCAAGATCACTCGAAACCACTACTGCCACCACCGGTATCAATTCTGTGCTGATGCGTTTTATAGTCGGTCTGAAAGTATTATTTGGTAATTTATTCATTACCTTGTCCAGCTCGTCTCTTATACTTGCTATGGCTTTCGCACTATCGAATCCAAAATCAAACTCCATCAGTATGTGCGATGTATTTTCCATCGACTGTGATGTGATTTCTTTGAGATGCTCTATAGAACGAAGTGAATCCTCAAGTTGCTGTGAGAGAAATTTAGCACTGTCCTTAGCCGAAATTCCGCCTAGAACCGTATTCACCAGAATATATGGTACTTCCGCACTAGGTGCTTGTTCTTTCGGAATCACGAAGCAGGCATAAGATCCAAAAGCGATCAAGATCAACCAAAGCACTATGACCGCTTTGTTTCTTTTCAATAAAAAGTCCAACATCAACTCAATCAAGATGAAATCATGTCGATTCTAGACTGATACGGCTTAGAGCTCTTAGTACTATCTACGATAGGGGAGGGAAGCATTAGGAGTATCAACTTAGTGGTTCAAAGATACCATATGTAACTCAGCAAGTGCTAGCATGTAACTTTGACCCATACTGAAACCCCCATATCAAGTGATGTCCAGCATCATGTTCCATCTTCTACGATTTTAGATATGAATCTGGGATCTTTAAGGTATCTACCAGTGTAAGGATCTCACTTGATGGGATAGTCACCTGTGAAACAAGCATCGCAGAAGTTTTTTCGTACATCACTACCTGAGACTGCTTTATAGAGTCCTTCCAGACTCAAGAAATATAGGCTTGTCGCACCTAAATATTTTCTTACCTCTTCGACTGAAAGATTAGCTGAGATTAAATCCTTTTTATTTGGAGTATCCACGCCATAATAACAAGGATTCATCATTCGTGGACTTGCTATCTTTACATGGATTTCTTCGGTTCCTGCTTCCCACAACATGGCGATCAGGAGCTTAAGGGTGGTACCCCTCACTATACTATCGTCTATCAAAATGATTTTCTTGGACTGCAGCAATTCCCTATTTGCATTATGTTTCAGTTTGACTCTAATGCGCCTGAGGTCTTGTGTTGGTTCTATGAAACTCCTACCTGAATAATAATTTTTTGTTATAGCAAGCTCTAGTGGTATACCTGAAGTCTCTGCATATCCGATACTGGAAACCATTCCAGAGTCTAATACAGGAACTACCATATCAGATTTGGTATTACTTTCATGTGCCAGCTGCATTCCTATTTTCTTTCTGGATGTGTATACGCTTCGACCCTCTAGTAGACTATCAGGTCTGGAAAAATATACATATTCGAATATGCAGAATTTCCTCTCCTTTCTTTCAAGTGGGAAGTGTGATATTACGTCATTAGTCTTTATTTCGAGCAGCTCACCGGGTGCAACGTCTCGTACGAAAGTTGCTTTGAGAATATCAAGTGCGCAGGTTTCGGAAGTTATGACTATCGCATCTCCCAATCTACCCAAGCTCAGCGGTCTTACACCGTGTGGATCTCTCACTGCAAAGACTTCGTTGTTTATCAATAAAACCAATGAATATGCGCCTTTTACCTGCTGTAATGCCTCTGTGATTTTTCCTATATAGGTTTCTTCCTTTGATAAGGCTAGTAAATGTACTAGTACTTCGGTATCGACATCTGATTCGAAAATACAGCCCCTCTTTTTTAGAATTTCCCTCAGCTCATCAGCATTGATAAGGTTACCGTTATGCGCTATGGCTATTTCACCGAAAGGGCACCTCAAGTAGACTGGCTGGGAGAAACTAGCGTTCCCACTCGTTGAATATCTGACATGGCCTATAGCTTTGTCGGAAGAACACTTAGGTACGTCAGCACTATTAGCCATGACCGTCCCCAAGCGATGTGTGACATTTATCTTGCCGTCAACCGAAGATGCCACACCGAATGCTTCGTGACCTCTATGTTGCAGGGCATGGAGCCCCGTGAGACAGAGTTCCGCTGCATCAGGGACTCCTGTGACGCAGATAACTCCACATTTTTCCTGCAGTTTTGCTTGGTCACTTATCTTCATGATTTTGTTCTTCTTCACTTAAGTTATTTTGCTGTGTGGAGGAATCTCGATGTATTAGGTCATAGAGCCTCATCCTTGCGCTGTTCGGAGCAAAGCTATCCGGACTGTAACGTTTTTTGCAATCTACACACTGCTTTGTGATCACGGGGAGCGTAAGTTGCGAATGTGCATCCAGGTCACTGATCAATGATAAAAGAGCTCCCTCAATCATTTCTCGGCACGTTCGACATAAGTTCCGTCTTCAGTTTTCACGACTACCTGGTCCCCAATTTTGATAAAAGGAGGGACCATTACCTTCAATAGGCCACCGTTTAAGGTAGCAGGTTTGTATGAGGATGTTATAGTCTGCCCTTTGATGTAGGGCTCTGTCTCCTCGACTGTGTAGACTAGATTGTCTTTGAGTCTCACTCCTACGACTTTCTCATTGTGCTTGAGCAGCTTCACACAAACGTCTTCCTTAAGATATTTTGATACGCCCTCAAACAAGGAGGCATCAATAGAGATCTGTTCATAATTTGATAGGTTCATCAATATGACGCTCTTAGCTTCACTGAAGAGGTATTGGTATTCCTCCTCGTCAATGAAAGCTTTGAAAACTACTTCTTCTGACCTAAATCTGTGATTCAGCTTAGTAGCGCCGTCTATACTTTTCATTTCGACGTTCACGAATGCACCACCTTTACCAGGTTTCACATGCTCACGCTTCAGTACATAATAGAGGCCGTTCTTATGTTCAAGGATATTACCGACCTTGATATCATTTCCCAGTATTTTTTGCGACATAATAAAACGAAAGAAGAAGGCAGCGACACGATGTTACCCGGAAAACAAGATATTTTCAATATATAGGTACCTGATCGCAGCCCGCAAAAGGATTAACGTAACAGATAGTTCAGTCTTTCTTGCTCTCTGAGGCAGAGAAGGCTTTCCGTAACTTCAGTAGCGCCTTTTTGGAGTCCCCATCTGCACTTCCTTCTCTACTAATGTGGGTTGCCTTTTCGTTCGTCATGGTTATCTTCTTGACGTCTTTGACGATTTCACCATCGAAAGTCACCTGTATCACTGTGGATGAATAGTTGTTTCTCAATCCCACAGAATCTGAGCGTGTATTTATCCTCACGTAGTACCAGTTGTTACCGTCGATCAAAGTTGGATCACCTGACATTATCTGCACTACCGCCTTACGCTCCCCAATCTTGATTGGACTTTCTGTTAGGTAGCCATGTATGGCATTCCTATACGTACATGAGGGAACCAACAGTAACAAGAGAGTAAAGATATATTTTTTCATATCAAAGAAAAAGCGACGCCGCCCTAAGACTTCCAGCAGTGATAACGGCAAAGCCTCGGGTGACCGATCACCCTACCACCCAGAAGGCTTAATAAATTAATTCTAGGATGAGTACAACAAAACAAATGAACTCACACACATCTAGAATCTACTAAATTTCGTTCAAAATTACAATTGTGCCTTTTGAAATCGAAGCGGCGGATTTGTGCAGGAAATCAGGCACGTTGACAATGTGATGCTTTCCAGAATAAGTGAATAGCAATAAAATTAAGCTATACAATTTCCAGAATAAGTAGTAGAATCCCAGCAGTTGAGAATTCCAGAAGTCACATAAAAGAAATGCGCATCCTCAATTTGATCACCATATCGCTGATTGTTGCTATCATCTTGTTCCTTGGGTACATTCCCATGGATGTGCGTTCTGCTATGTATGCGGTGAGCCTGACAATACAAGATGTCATCCTAATGATTCTTCCTTTTATCATCTTCAGTTTCATATTAGATCTGATCATTAAGATGAGAGCTAAGGCATCCGGTTTACTGTTTCTATTTGTGGTAGCGGTAGTTATATCGAATACTACGGCAATTTGCTTAGCCTACTTCATAGGCAACTTCTTCTTGCCAAGCGTAGAAAATGTTGTAAGTGGATCTACGGTAAAGCTTATTCCTATGTGGAGGCTATATCTGCCACAACTGCTTCCGACTGAGTATGCAATGCCTTTGAGTGTGGTTATAGGTGTGATGCTACTCGTTTTTTTTGGGGAAAAAGTCAATTCTTTGAATACAAAAATCTACAATGCGTGTGATTTCCTATTGAATAAGGTAGTTATGCCGGTGATTCCGGTTTTCATTGCTGGTCTGGCTGTAAAGATCGTGAGTGACAAAATGTTACAACCGATTGTGGATCACTATTCAGTGATTCTCCTCATTGTATTACTTAGCTCTATTACTTATTCGTCGATTTGGTATCTTGCCCTTGTTGGTAAAAGAATAGGTTCGGTGTTGGTGAACATCGCTCCTTCCTTAGTGACGGCATTTACTACGATGTCGAGCGCAGTGACTCTACCATCTCTTCTTGTGGCGACCAGAAAGAACACAGATGATTCTTATGTTGCTAGCGCGATATTGCCTCCAGCCGTGAATTTCCATGTTATGGGAGATACTTTTAATATCACTATTACAGTCATTGCAATTCTTTTTACGTTCACTGGTAAGGTGCTTGGTATCTCTGATTTGATGATCTACATTTTCTATTTCATCATTTACAGATTCGCTACGGTTGGAATTCCTGGTGGAGGGATAATCATTTTGTTACCTTTTTTCAGTGAGAAATTCGGTTTCACTCCTGAAATGCTGACTTTGATCACCACCTTGTATGTGGTTTTTGATCCTTTTCAAACAGTGCTGAATATTTTCGGAAACGGTGCTTTTGCGATCTTCTTTAGTAAGATATACAGAGTTAAAGAACAGAAACCACCAGAAAACGGATGAAGCCATATATTACGGAGATCTTATTAAAAGATTTCCGTAATCATTCTTTCTATAAGACGAAGTTCAATAGTAAGCATGTATTATTCTTCGGCAGAAACGGCGTCGGGAAGACAAGTATACTCGAAGCAGTATCTAAGTTATCTCCAGGACTCGGAATAAGATCTGCAAAAAATTCGGAAATCATTAGTATTGGAGCAACCTCTTGGGAAGCGAGTTTCAAGTTTGTCAGTGATAATCACTTAAGCGAGATTGGGACTGGATATTGTTCCAATAGGAGGATCCTGAAGCTGAACAAACAACCTATCATAGGCTTTGGAGATATTCTGAGTCTTGTGAGGGTGATGTGGTTCACTCCACAAATGGGCAACGTCTTCATTACTGATAAATCGGTTAGAAGGAAGTTTTTCGATCGCTTGGTTGCATTGTCTGATCCACAACATTTAGATAATCTAGTAACATATGAGAAACTTAGATCCGATCGACTAAGAATACTCAGTACTCAACCCTCGAAAAGATGGTTAGATGTCATTGAAAGAAAAATCGCCACTCTATGCGTTAACATTTCTGCTTCGCGGGAAAGCTTTATCGATTTATTAGAAGGACATTCTTTTTCAGAGCATTTTGCTTCTCCCAGGGTAAAGTTGATCTGTACAGTAGCAAACGACATAATGACCGTTAGCACTGATAAGCAGGTCCACGTAGAAGATATTTCAAGAATACTGCGTGATAGCAGAGCAAAAGACAGCATTACTGGAAAGATGGATTTTGGGATACATCGTGCGGACTTTCTTGTCATACATGGTAGGAATGCGAATACTGCAAAGTCGTGCTCTACCGGTGAGCAGAAATCACTTATTCTTGCGATACTCCTAGCTGCTAGTGAGTTGGTAGATATAATGTTACTTGATGATATTTTTTCGCATTTGGATCAGCGAAATTTAGAGCTCTTTCTTGAGGAGGTAATGCAAAAAGATTGTCAATTTTTCTTCAGTGATCTCGAAAGTAATAAAATTTTGCGTTTCCAGGATAGAGTGCATGCAGTGGCACTGTGATCGTGAGCTTCACAGGAGAATGGTCGACTTCATTATAGATCTGATGCTACTTCGTGGTTCTACATCAGTTCAGTTGTGTCTTTATAGAGGTATTTCGGGATCTTTATAATGGGAGTCTTACCTGGTGATAAAGCCGTTTTGATTATGGTAGACTGAGTCTATGCCGTTTGTTTTGTTATAGAAGATGCGTGTTATCTCAGGTAAATACAGAGAGAAAAAAATAGATCTAATCAAGGGTGTAACAATACGTCCTACCATGGGCAAAGTACGTGAAGCGCTGTTCAACATTCTCGCGCATTCCTCATTGATGAGTAAAGCATTTGAGGAGATACATTTTCTCGATCTTTTTACAGGCACTGGTTCCATAAGCATAGAAGCCCTTTCCAGGGGATGCAGAAGTATCACTGCTGTTGATATTGATACTCGCTGTATACGAGCAAACCTCGAGAGATTGGCTATAAGTGATATCACTGTGCTCGATAGGAATATTATCAATTTGGATTCTTCACTCATTCAGTATGATGTTGTCTTTATGGATCCTCCGTACATGAAAGAAGCTGTGAAATATCGTCCAGCTACAATAGTGGAAAAGAGTTTTGATAATCTTCATAAACACCACTGGCTTGCCTCTGGAAGTATTGTGATCCTGGAGAAAGATAGGAAAGATAATTCTGAGATGAATCATCAAGGCTTTGAGGTGCTCGACCGTCGAAGATATGGTACATCCGAACTACTGATATTCAGATATAAGGAGATGGCGTAATTTAATCCTATGTCTAAATTGATTAGATGCGAACTCTGTGGTAGACCTAGGTTGCTGTCTATGATGTGTCGAAACTACTGTGCCAGTCCAAAAAGAAGAAATCCTGGATCTGTTGATAGCGAATTTTCCTGATGTTGATCCCGAAGCTGATATAGCGCTTATGGATACTGTCGGTGATGGAGATCATTATCATCTTAGAATTAGGTCTTCTAGATTCATTGGTAAGGCTTCCATACAGAGGCATAGGCTTGTTGTTTCGGCACTTGGTGAGCTCTTGAAGAGTAGACTCCATTCCATTTCTATCGAAACCGAGATTAAAAAATAAAATGCGTGATATTTTCCGAGAAATAAAAAGTTTAATTGAAGGGCATGACGTTGTGCTTTTCATGAAAGGTGCCCCAGAAATGCCAATGTGTGGTTTTTCCGGGGTGGTTGTTAGTATCCTTAATGCTTTAGGGGTCAAGTTCCACTCGGTGAATATCTTGGAAGATCAAGAAATGAGGGAAGGGATAAAAAAATTTGCCGATTGGCTTACCATTCCGCAACTGTATGTCAAAGGTGAGTTCGTTGGTGGCTGTGACATTGTAAAAGAAATGTATCAAAGTGGAGAACTACTGACTTTACTAAAAGAGAATTCAATTACCGTCTCTAGCATACGATAGAGATGTTCTGCATGCGCAACCTGATTGCACATTCTCGCTGTAGCTATGGAAGTCCGGTGATTTTCTCTAAGTCTTGTATCTTTTTGACATTGACATCGAAATCGCGTTAAGAGCCCAAGTGAGAGCGAAAAGTGTGATTCCAAGTGCATAGGCAGAGAGACTCTCTTTGCTATTGAATGTCTGATCGCCCGTCAGTGTTGTCACTATCTGTACTGTGATCGTCGTAATTGGTTGCAGGACGTTGTAATCAAGATTAGCAGAGACCCCTGTCAACATCAGTACTACCATTGTTTCCCCAAGCGCACGGGAAAATGCTAGTAGTACTACTCCTACCATTCCGGGAAAGCAGTAGGGCAGTATTACACGAAAGATAATTTCAGTTTGAGTACTTCCCAGAGCTGCTGCTCCGTAGTATAGGCTCTTTGGCGTCGTACGTAGTAGATCATCCGTCATGGACGTAATGAGTGGAATGATCATAATTCCTATGACTATTCCTGCAGATAATGCACTTTCACTCGATATGCTTACGTGTAGCAAATGTCCGAGGTCTTGGACAAGTTTTGAGATGAAGGTCAGAGAAAAGTATCCGTATATGATCGTTGGTATTCCAGCCATCACCTCTATCAAAGGCTTGATGAATCTCCTGACTCTCTTCGAAACAAAATAGGTCATTGCTATTGCTACTCCTATCCCGATCGGTGCCCCGATGATGCTTGCCAGGAGCGCGATCATTGTCGTCCCAAAAACTAGAGGAAGGATGCCAAATAACTTCACTACTTGACCATTAATGATCGTTCCGTTTGGTGCCCAGACTGTTCCAAAAAAGAAATCCAATGGCGACACTATGCGGAAAAAGGATACCGTCTGGGTAATGAGTGAAAGAATGATCAACGCAGTGATTGTTGAGGTCGCAATAAGCGCCACGGATGCGCAGATGGTAAATGCTTTCTTAGATGAACATAAAAACGCGAAAAATATAGCTACCAAAAGAAAAAAGACATTGTGGAAAAAAAATACTGAAATCACAGAAGCAAGCGATATCAGCACTGAATTGTGTTTAATTGTTCGATTTAGAGCTTGCACTTGATTCGAGAAAATGTCCGTTCATCTGCCCATTGTATTGTTTCTGTGATTTTTCCACAATCTAGGATTTTTGAAGTGTCAAAAATATTTTAGTTGTGGTACAAATGCAGTTGCTGTATTCCAATATTTGAAGTGATAGTGGTAATTCCTTATGAATAATTTTTCAAGGATATTCTATGAATTCTCTTGCGCTTGTAACAAAGGTTCTTGATACCTACACCCGAACGGAAAATTTTTTTACTAAGGTCACATGTTCTGTAATGGAGTTCTAAACCGGCGGAAGGTTGGGGTTGTGTCTTTCTTTGACTATTTCTGCGTACTGCTTTTATTTGCAGGGTTGTTGACTCACCCCGTTTTTGCTAAGCCAAGAATCGGCCTTTTAGCAACGGATCTGTCGGTTTATGAGTATGAAACTGAGTGGTTTGCTAAATTCGGTGGACTAGCAACGCAGCTTGATGTTGATCTTGTAACGATCGATTATAACTTGATTTATTCTGATTATCTTCGTGGGAGAAAGTCTGTCCCACTTGTGACGCTGCTTGAAAGAGAACTTCAAGCAAAAGGCGTGAACAAGGTTATCATCCCTGGTGATTATTATAATCTTGATAAGCCGCCATTCTCACCAGTGCAAAATAGGAGAAGGGTCACTGACGCGATGGTGAAGCTGCGGAATGAAGGAAAAGTATCCATCTTCGCCATTTGTGGAGGTATGCAACAGACGCTCGATAGCGATGGTATACGTATAGTAGACTTATCAAGGATCGGAATCACAGAGTCACATTCAAGGATATCGGATGATTCCACGAATTATGGAGCTAGAGGAGTTTTCAATACGCTTCTTAAGAAGGTTATGATCAATCCCTCTAGCAAGATCGCAAGCATTATATCTGACGTTTCAGTCGAAGTCACACCAAATGGCTGGTTGGTATTATATCTACCTGAGTGGCATCTGGAAGGTGTCGATCTCGATAAAGGTAACTTGAAGGTTCTGAGAGAGGCTGGGTACAATATAGTGGGTTTTTCCGAGGATGGTGTGATCGAGGTGCTGGAAGATAAATATGGAAACTTTTATTTCCAGTCTCATCCTGAGAATCTTCTTCTGAGGCTCACGCAAGAAGAGTTGATGCAGCTTCCATTGGGGATTCGAAAAAGCGCTGAGGCTGTAAAGAAACTGTTCAGTTACTTTGTCACAGCCACAGTCTGAAGTCCAAGCTACCGTCGGCTCTTTCATGCTTGATTCCCTCATTAGGATGGGAATGGACTTTTTGGTTTTTCACTTGGATGGTAACATCAAACGGATCTGTGATTTCTCTTTCTAAATGCACCTGAAGGTAGTATTGCCCCTTGCTCTGGATGAAGAATTTCTGTATTCCTCAGGAGAATTGATGGTGCAGGTGGGCAACCTAGTTATGGTGAATTTCAATGGAAGGAACATTATCGGACTTGTCATATCTGTTGGGCCTGAAACTTCTGTCCAATACACGGTAAAGGAAATAACTTCAGTGCTGCCATTTAAGCTACTGCAAGCCTCATACATAGAATTTCTCTTCTGGGTTGCGCGCTACAATTTTGCCAAGATTGGATTGGTTTTGCGCTCTGCAATTATAAGGGAAGCATGTGATGATTCGGTCTACACACTTAATGCGGACAAAGTAGAAGATGGGCACAGGTCCACACCCGCTATGCGACGGCTTCTCGAATTCTTCCGGCGAAACGAGTACCTCACTGCAGATGATCTACATGAAGCGAAGATCCAGAAACGAACAGTACAAAAGATGCTAGAAAGTGGATTAATAAGACGTGTCGAAGGCTTCATAGAGTCTAATGGGTCAAAAACATCCAATGCTGATCTTGCTACACTGGAATTCGATTTATCAGAAGAACAGCGTCAAGTCAAAGATAGAATTTTCTTGGAAAAATTTACGGCACACTTACTGGATGGCATCACTGGTTCTGGGAAGACGATGGTTTATTTAGCATCGGCTTTAGAGATTCTTAAACGTGAAGAGAATGCTCAAATCATAATTATTCTTTCGGAGATAGCGCTCACATCATATATTTTTGAAAAGATTAAATCCCATTTTGCTGGGAAGATCGAGATCATAGAGTGGCATTCGAACATGTCTCCGTCCCATAGAGCAAGAAATTGGCGGCGTGTCGTGAATAACAAAGCGAGAATAGTAGTCGGTGCAAGATCAGCGATTTTTCTTCCTGCGCCTAATCTGAGGATGATCATTGTCGATGAGGAGCACGATCAGTCATTCAAACAGGATCAAGGCGAGTTGACGTATAACGCTCGAGATCTGGCTATAATGCGAGCTAAATTATGTGACATCCCGATAATACTATCATCTGCGACACCATCCTTGGAAAGCGTTTACAATATCGAGGATAAAGGCTTCGTCCATCTCAGGCTTGAAAGTAGATTTGGAGGTGCACAGCTACCCACTGTGAGAGTGGTCGATATGCGTGCGGCATCGAAGGTGAGTCAGCATATCTCAGAGGAGTTATACGAAAGTTTGAAACAAAATCTGGATTCCGGCATGCAAAGCCTGCTGTTCCTGAACAGGCGTGGTTATGCTTCACTTGTTGTATGCGCAAGTTGCGGGCACAGAATAAAGTGTCCAGACTGTGTTGCATGGCTGGTTGAACATAAGTGGAACAATAGTCTATTATGCCATCTTTGCGGGTTTAAACGTCCAATGATCATTCAATGTGAGCGATGCGCTTCCACCTCACTTATTCCTTTCGGTCCGGGGATAGAAAAAATCAGCGAAGAGATAGAAGAGCTTTTCCCAAAAAGAAGGGTAGTTGTTATGAGTAGTGATAGTCAACTCACTGAGAATCTCCGAAAAATAGAGGCAAATGAGGTCGATATCATAATAGGTACTCAGATTATCTCGAAGGGATATGATTTCCCCAAGCTCACTCTTCTGGCAATTATCGATAGCGATGCTTCTGTCTGTGCTGGCGATCTACGGAGCGCAGAGAAGAATTTCCACATATTACAACAGGTCATGGGTCGAGTAGGGAGGAGAAAGATTTATCCTGGTACCGCGATAATGCAGAGTTATTCCCCAGATGGATCGGTTGTCCAGGCACTGAAAAATGGTGATAGGGAGGGTTTCTATGCAGAGGAGTTAGGCACAAGAAAAGCTGAAAATATGCCACCTTTCAGTAGATTGATAGCAATTGTGATCTCAGGATTAGTCGAAAGTGAAGTGATATCTCAAGCTAGATATATGGAGCAAACAATTTCACTAATAAAGGAAGTGACAATGTTTGGTCCCTGTCCGGCTCCCATAGGAGTGCGAAACAATAGATTCAGATATAGGATTCTCCTTGTTACACCGAAGAGTTATAGAATTCATAATATACTGATGGCCTCATTCAAACAGCTACCGATTAGAAAGGGTGTGAGCGTCCAAGTGGATGTAGATCCATTGAATTTTTTATAGCTTTTGCGGTATGTAAGAACGCAACATTTACTAAACTGTGAAATAAAAACACAGCTTCATTTATGAATCCATTATTTGAGCTCTCTAAAATTGTTACTAGGTTGTGTATTGTTAGCTGTTTTTTGATTGTTAGCTGTCTTTTTGGTATGTTTAAATAAATTATTTACTATTTGTTTTTATTTATGCCAGAACAACGTAAGCAGCATTCGCCTACCACGACCTCTCTATATAGATATTACCTTTGTGAAAAGAGGAAGATAAGGAGATTGTTATGTGCTATGGTGGCTCTTGAGGTACTCCTTACGCTTGTATTTGTTGTAGTTTACGCAGTCTCAGTATTTACCTTTTTGAAGCCTAAGCATCTGACGAGCGCGCTTATTAAAGGAATAGAAATGACAGTACTTGTTACTGTAGCGCTATCCCTCCTTACTTTCCTTGTGAAGGAGTGTGCTCTGGCAAAGTATTGTGGCAAGTTGAAAAACAGGCTCAATGAATTTGAAAATGTTTCCCACAATCCTGAAGAAGATGAGGCTATTACGCGTTTGACAGAACTGATGCTACAGGATTGCGCCTCTCATACTAAAAGCGCAGTCGGTAAGGTTACTACAGCTCTTGGCTTGTTTACACTGTCTGCGTCCCTTGTACTAGAAATTCTTCTTGTTATTGATCTGTACTGTCCTTTTGGGATGCAGACTGCGCATGGTGATTTCATCTCGAGAGTTGAGGACGCTTGTGAATTCATTTTTGCGACGATCGGATTGTTCTGTATTGGGTTGCACCTTTGCCAGTACTTCTACAGTCGAAGAAGGGGCTATAGGTCACTTGGTGAAAAGGAAAAAGGGGCTGAATCTTTAATGTTAATGCCGCCAGCATCACTCTGTATGTCGTTTTTTCTGGCTACCCTGGCCTTGGTAACAAAGGTTTTCAAAGCGTTAGAAGGTACTAATACGGTTATGCCTTTGAAGGTAGGCGACGGGTATTTAAGGTTGGGTTTCTGCCTTGGAGGAATAGTGTGTTTTGCTGAGCTCATAACTTTACTTGTGGACAAGCTACCCATTTGTTATGCACCTGAGCCGCTTACTGAGTTGAATATAGAGTGTGCTCTTGATGCTGTTCACCAAAGCGCTTTAGCGATCAACATGCCATAACGCTGGTTAGATTTTAAAGCCTAGTAATGATAGAAGTTCAACCACCACTTTGTGCCCTAGGATGATTACAAGGGTTGAGATAAAGATTCCTGTGAAGGATACTACTATGCCTAGGATACTGATTACTCCATCCTTGTTCAGCATACCCAGGGACATTAGTGCAATACCTCCAGCTGGGATAAAATTAGTGAGCGGCAAAGGTATTGCAATCGACACTGCGCAGATGAACGATATAATGCCGTAGATTTTTTCCCCGAAAGCATTATTCAGTACTGGAAACCTGGGCCGCGTGAATTTTTCTACCTTACGCAAAATTGGAACAGTTTTTTCGATGAGAAAGGCCAAGCTCTTCCGTTTTATCGCCTTATTCTCGAGAAATTTCGGTAACCAGGGGGAATCACAACCTAACGTAATCTGTATTGAAAAGAACAATATCGGAAGTGATAAAATAGTCGTATACCCCGGAGGTACAGGAAGTGGAATGGAGAGGGGAAGGGAAAAAAGAAGCAGCAAAAGCGCGAATCCGCGCTCATGCAATATGCGTTTTATTTCGAAAAGCGTTATAGTATCACGAACCCCTTGTACAACAACAGATTCAAGAACATCAGAAGTGCTTTGGCGTTCTTTATCCATGTGAGAAGATACCTGCGGTTCTAGTGGTTTTCATTTTTCTGTGCTCTTTCCTGGAGTCAAGCTTCGTGTTGAAGACACAAACATACTCATCTCCATGGCGAAGAGTAAAACGTGATGCAACTTGCTGGATCACAAGGTACTTCCCTGATATGTGATAATTTACAAGTGACTCATATCCCTTGGAGTCCACGAGGAAAATTGCAGGGAGATTCGCGTTGACACTATGGAACTGCATGTAAGTAAAATGTCCGTCATCGAAGACTTTGAGTGGCTTTATGTTATCACTACCGGAAAGCTTATATTCGAAATTCAAATAATCCTTTTTTGCAATGTCCAAGCCTGGCTCAACTCTGTCACTTCCTTGCATATCAGCCATACCTGTGTTCTGGACACTCACCGAGCTAGCGGGATATCTGAAGCGTACTTCATATGAAAGCTCCGGATCATCGATATCTTTCGCTTCCTTGCCGCGGAAGACAAAATGGTAGACCCGCTTATTTGTCAATATCGTCACATTAGTGGTCGAGTTATCATCGGTAGGCTTTAAGAAGAGTCTATTGCCCTGCGGATTAAGCTGCCATGCAGTCGAGTCACCCATGGAAATGGTGCCTATAATCTCCCCATCTTCGAAAACAATGCTAGACTGGTACCCAAAAAATCCTGTGTACGTATGTATAGCATTCGGATTGTATACAATCTCCTTAATTTGTGGAGTAGAGCCTAATGGATGAGGTCTCTGATCTGCAAATGCATTGGTCAAACAATAGACCACAAAGAAAAGGAAAATGCTATAATTCTTCATAACCGCTCACTATAAGCTCCAATGATATAATGTTTCTATGAGCTAGTAAAACATCCGTTGCTCTGAAAGCAACCCTGATTACTTTCTCCTGAATCTCTTCACCCCTGTAGAATCTTACCTTTGCTGTTGCGACTTTTCCACTACCAGTTGGGGATCTTTTAATTTGAATATCCAGCATCTTTATGTTGTGTGTCTTAATAGACTTCTCTTTTCTGCGAGACTCAAGGAATTTTTCATACACCTGATGTGAAGAATTCAACTTCACATAATTATCCTCGGGACCTTCTGTTTGTTCATTCTTCCCCCACGCTTCTACGTACTTGGAAATCAGATATTTTTCCACTACCGTTTGCAGATCATCATTCTTCCTGTACAGATCATACAACCTTATTGGGATGCTTATCTCATTATGGATATCGTCTGTGTACCGGATAAATGTGACACTTGTCTTGGTTGGTAGCATGGAGTATACGTTGAAACTCAGGATGCACAGAGTAGAAAAAAGTAGAGCACAAAAGATAATCAGCCAGCTACGCTCGATAAAGACATAGTAGTTCTTGGAACAATGCCAGAGTAATCCTTCCTCGTAGTATCTGCCTTGTTGGAGAAGTGCATCTTTCAGATCTCTTTCGTGCATGGAAAGTTTCAATTTATCGGATTCGATAATATAACCTATACTGAGCTTGTATAATAATAAAGTTAATCAAGTAGAATTCTTGCGCACAAGTATGAGTGAAAACAAATCAGACAAAGAGACAAAAAGAAATGAAGAACGTGATCCTATCTTCAAAAAGATTATTCAAGAACGCGCTCCCAAAAATGAAGAGAGTAGCGGAGCTGGATTTATCTCAGAAGAGGACTTCAAGAAGGAGGTGGACCTATGGAAAAAGAAACTCATGTATGCCCTTGCTGAGCAGGAAAATCTGAAAAAGAACGTCGCTAGAGAAATAGAAAAGACTCGTGATTTTGCTATTTCGGATCTCGCTAAAGAGATACTCACGAGTGTTGAGAGTCTTGAGAAAGCAGTTGCCCATATGGTGGAAAACAAAATAGAGGGTCCATTGCTTGAGGGGTCGAAGCTCACACTGGAGGCGATCTTCTCAGCACTCAAGAAAGGTGGTGTCGAAAAAATTGAAGCAAAGGGTGTATTATTCGATCACAACGTGCATCAAGCAGTGAGCACGGTGAAAAATGATGAGTTGCCTAATAATACTGTGTTCGAGGTGCTGCAGGATGGCTATATAATAAAGGGACGTCTACTGCGTCCAGCAATTGTAGTGGTGGTGGAAAATGGTTGCTCAAGTTGACAAAATTGAGTGCATAATAGGAAACTAACAAGTTCAATTTAATGAGAAAGCATCTAATGCGTTCGATAGTTGTAGTGGTGGTAAAAAATGGTTAATCAAGTTGACAAAATTGATAAAATTGTTCTTTCAGCTGTGCAGCCTACTGGCTCCGTGCACCTTGGTAACTTGTTCGGCGCTATTGATTTGTGGGTAGATCTGCAGTCGAAGTATAAAACGAAGTTCTACTGTATAGCTGATTTGCACTCTTTGGATGGAGGTGGAGCAGCAGATACTGCTAGACTTTCAGTGGAGGTGGCATGTATATACATCGCTTGCGGAATAGACCCGACTGACTCGCATATATTTGTGCAGTCACATATACCTCAACACGCGGAGCTCTGCTGGTTGTTGAGCTGTATCACGCCAACCGGTTGGCTCAATAGAATGACTCAGTATAAGGAAAAGTCTGCTGCCAGAGAGAGTACGATGCTTTCTTTGTATTCATACCCAGTGCTGATGGCTGCTGATATACTTCTGTATAATGCTGAACTCATTCCTGTAGGTGATGATCAAAGTCAGCATGTCGAACTCGTCAGGGATATAGCAGCACGCTTTAACCAATTATACGGAGTAGATCATTTGACTCTTCCGGCTACACTCAAATGTGAGCTTGTCACAAGAGTAATGGGTTTGAGGGATCCGACGAAAAAAATGAGTAAGTCTGATCCAGCTGATTTTTCCAGGATCAATCTATCGGATTCAAAAGATTTGATCGCTGAGAAAATAAATGCTGCAAAAACAGATTCCATAATGGGTTTCTCAGTCGAAAACATAGAGGATAGACCTGAAGCATCGAATCTACTTAGGATGGCCTCTTATCTCAGTGGGATCCCTATTGAGAAGCTTTGTTCCGACCTGAAAACTTTTGCTGAACTGAAATCCTTACTCATTGATCTTCTAGTAGCAAGACTCTCGCCGATCCAGGAAAGAATGCAGAATCTCGAAAGGGAAACTGTGAGCAAGATATTAAGAGACTCCGCCGATGTCGTAAGAGAAATAGCCGCTGCAAATCTGGATGAAATAAAAAGAATAATGCAGGTCAGCTAAAAATGTATTGGTGCTTCTCGTAGCTGTTTGTTGCCGTGTGATGAAATCGATGTTACTATTCCCGCGTGGGGTTTTGAAAGATGCCTAAATTAAAAACCAATTCTAGCGCGAAAAAAAGATTCAAAGTGACTGCTGCCGGTAAGGTCATGGTTACCCAGTCCGGTAAGCGTCACAACATGCGCAAACGAAACAAGAGGATGCTTCTTGCTCAGAAGGGTCGAGTTCTCATTACCAAGAGCAAAATGCGGCTGATGAGAAGTGTCATGCCGTACAGTTTTTAGTCGGAGGAGTAAATGGCGCGAGTGAAAAGAGGTGTACAAGTCAGGCAGCGTCACAAAAAGGTGATCAAGCAGGCTAAAGGGTTTCATGGTAGGTCGAAAAATTGCTATAGGATAGCTCTGCGTAGATTAGAGAAGTCTTGGCAGTATGCCTACCGTGATAGAAGGGTCAGAAAACGTGATTTCCGTAGCCTGTGGATCCAGAGGATAAATGCCGCTGTCAGATCTTGTGGTATGGTTTACTCGACCTTCATGAAGGGCCTAAAGGATGCTGGGATCGATATTAATAGAAAAATGCTCTCGGAGCTTGCCATAACGCAGCCCGATGCTTTCGGGGAAATAGTAAATAAGAGTAGAGCTACTTTCTAGATGTGGACGTGGATCTGAGTGTACTTAGGGAACGCTTCAGTGCAAAGTTGGCTGAAGCTTCCTCTGCTGAAAGTCTCCGCCAGCTCAGGATCGAGTACCTATCCAGAAATGGACTAATTAAACAGGGTCTGGCTTCAGTCATGAAGGATGGCGTTGATCCTGCCGGTGTGCAGTCTTGGAATGCTTTTCTCAGGGATGCCAGTGCAGCCATAACAGAAAAACAGAATCTCGTCCATTGCGTCGAATTGGAGCGAAGGCTCAGTGCAGAAGCCATAGACGTTACCTATCCTGCAAGACCAGCTTCCCTGGGTGTCGAGCATCCGCTCTGTAAGGTCATCGATTCAACAAGAAGGATCCTCACTGCACTCGGCATGGAATATGTCGAGGGTCCAGAAATCGAAGATGAGTACCATGTCTTTGATGCACTTAATACTCCAACACACCATCCATCAAGGCAGATGCAGGATAGTTTCTACTTGTGCGATCCCGCTAGGCTTTTACGTACACATACTTCTTCCGTCCAGATACGTGCTATGGAAGGTAGTAGACCACCTTTCTATATTTTTTCTCTGGGTAAGGTCTACAGAAATGATTGGGATGCTACTCATACGCCGATGTTTCATCAAGTTGAAGTTCTTTGTGTGGATGTAGGTATCAATATGTCGCATATGAAATATTGCGTTTCTTTTTTCCTCGAACAGCTTTTTGGCTCGATTGAGGTGAGAATGAGACCAAGTTATTTCCCATTTACTGAACCTTCAGCTGAAGTCGATATAAAGGATAAAAATGGCAATTGGCTGGAAGTCATGGGTTGTGGCATGGTGCACCCTAATGTTCTGAGTAAGGTCGATATATCACCGAATGAGTATACAGGCTTTGCTTTTGGTGCCGGGTTGGAAAGGTTGACAATGTTGCGTTATGATATTCGCGATTTACGCAATCTTTATCTCAATGATTTGAGGTGGAAAGTGATCTAGGAGTGATGTTTTGCGCTGTAAGTATAGGACGTTATTTTTGATCTAATGAGGATTTCTATAGGTGTTGACCATGCCGGGTTTAATCTTAAGAGTTCTTTGTTAGCCTTTTTCAAAGAGAAGGGTTGGGCGTTGCTCGATAGGGGTGCCCATTGTTCTGGTATCTCTGATTATCCTGACTTTGCCAAGGCTGTAGCCATGGATGTGGCTGAAGGTAATGTGGATTTTGGTATCTTGATTTGTGGATCTGGCATCGGTATGAGCATAGTAGCAAATCGATATAAGAAGGTCAGGGCTGCACTATGTGGGGATGTCCAGAGTGCAAAGCTGGCTAGGGAGCATAATGATGCAAATATCCTGTGTTTATCAGGGCGGTCGCTCACCGTAGCTGAGTGCTTTGAAATTGTACAGGTCTTTATAGATAGTAAATTCAGTTTTGAGGACCGTCATAAGCAGAGAATAGAGAAAATTGATAAAGGAGAAAGCTAATGTTTTTTGAAGCTAAAATTTCTACAATCGATCCACAGGTTAGTGAGATCATTAAAAAAGAGGCGAATAGACAAAGGAGTGGAATACAGCTTATTGCATCGGAGAATTTTGCTAGTGCTGCAGTCTTGGAAGCACAGGGTTCCGTTTTTACGAATAAATATGCGGAAGGTTATCCTGGGAAAAGATATTATTGTGGCTGCGAATATGCTGATCAGGTAGAGCGTCTAGCAATAGAGAGAATATGTAAGTTGTTTAATTCTTCCTATGCTAATGTTCAGCCGCATTCCGGTTCTCAGGCGAACCAGGCTGTGTTCTTTAGCCTCCTTAAACCTGGGGATACTATTCTGGGTTTTTCACTTGCTTCCGGGGGGCATCTTACGCACGGGTCAAGTGTGAATCTCTCAGGGAAGTGGTTCAATGCTATCCACTACACAGTCAGGAGAGATGATTTTGAGATAGATATGGATGAAGTTCGTGAATTAGCGAAAAAGCATTCTCCAAAACTGATTATTGCAGGTGCTTCTGCATACGCGAAAAAAATGGATTTTCCTTTGTTCCGTGAGATTGCTGATGAGGTTGGAGCATATCTTCTTGCTGATATGGCTCACTATGCTGGACTCATAGCTGCTGGTGAATATCCATCACCTTTCCCATATGTAGATATTATGACCTCCACTACCCACAAGACTCTGCGTGGACCAAGAGGTGCAATCATCCTGACCAACAGTGAAGAACTGATAAAAAAGATAAATTCTGCTATTTTTCCTGGATTACAAGGTGGACCTCAAATGCATGCTATAGCAGCAAAAGCTGTTGCTTTTGGTGAAGCGCTTGCACCTGAGTTCAAAGACTATATTAGGAACGTCATAAAAAATGCGAAGGTTCTCGCTAAAGCCCTGGAAGATAGAGGTTTCGTGATACTTTCTGGTGGAACCGAAACGCATATCGTGATGGTCGATCTCAGGACACTTAATCTAAAAGGTAATACAAGTGCAGCCAAACTTGAGAGTGCCGGCATCATCTGTAATAAGAATGCTATTCCATTTGATGAAGAAAAGCCGTTTGTGACGTCCGGTTTGAGATTTGGAAGTCCAGCCGAGACTACCCGGGGCATGCGTGAAACGGAATTCTCACAGATCGGGGAAATGATAGCCGATCTGCTCAGTGAAAAAATTAGTGTAGATGAAGCAAAGGTAGCTATTGAGGAACTCACTAAGAAATATGATTTCTACAACACCTAACCACTGAAGAACTGTCCTCAGTGGATTATTGCGGTACTGGAATCTTTAAGCAGCTTCAGTAGTATCAGCTGTGTCTTTGTGCTTTCTGTGAGCCTCAATAAACTGTAGTATGATGCTCTCTAAAAGCTCTGGATCTGTTGTGCAGTACATATTTATTACTGGTTCTTGTGTCCCCTGGATAACATCAGATTTTTTATCTTGTAAGAGCGAAGTACGATCTTGTACTGCGTCTTTCGAGTTATAATATTCTTGATGTTCGTATTGATTGTATGATGGTTGTGCTTGCTGGTACATATCGAAGTCTGTGGCGTTATAGAATCTCGGGACGTATTTCTCTGTGTAGCTTTCTATATCGTCTGCCAGATCAGATTGAAATTCATTAATTGTATTTCCGACCATACCCATGGATGACCCAAGTCCCATAAGTAATTCTGAAGCGTTGTTTAAATCTAGGAATTCAGTGATAGACATGTGTTTTTTCAATATAAATGTAATACTAGCAGAGATATATTAAAAACCTATAAATGAAAACACGTATATAAAAATAATTCAAAATTTAATATTTCACCTATTCTTCCTGTATCTTTCTGTTGGGTGCAGTTATATTCAGGGTCGTTTATGTTGAATAAAAAACTTCTTTATATTCTCTCTCCGAATCGATTTCTGAGAGTGAAGGAATTCATTGCATTGGAACGGATCTTCCGGGAATTTTCTGCATATTTGTACGCGTTTCAGTTGCGTATCAAAGACAGAGAAAGTCTTATGAAGGCAATTCCAACATTCTTAGTACTCTGTAAAGAATATATGATCCCACTAGTCATTAATGATTTTCCGGATTTAGTTACTGAATTCAATGCCGATGGGGTGCACATCGGTGAGAGTGATAGTATCTTCGAAGATTGCAGGTCTCTTCTTCCCAAAGAAAAAATTATCGGTGTGAGTTGCTATGCCGATGTCGGAAAAGCTGAAATGTATAAATCCGCTAGTTATGTTTCGTTCGGATGTTTTTTTGAGAGTGCCACTAAGCCAAACCCAGTTGCTAGAGCCACAGTTACGGTCCTGGAAGAATGGAAGAGTCTTGGTTACCAAACGCCCTGCGTTTGCATTGGGGGGATCAATAATGACAATTTTATGAGCCTGATTCATGCCGGTGCTGATATAGTTGCAATTTCAGGATACTTGTGGGAATCCGCCTCTCCATACGAGAGGTTCATTGAATTAATCCGCGAACTTCAATGAAGTCTAAATATCCTATTTACTGTCCAGAGTCCTATGCAAGGTGAGTTCATCTATGATTCCTGTATTCATGAAAAAGATCCCGTTTAGCGCGAGTCTTGATTTGAGTAGATTTTTGTACAAACTCTGCTGATATTGAGCTACAATCATAGAGAGATTTCCGAGAAAGATGCATCAGAAAAAGTATACGATAATGGTAATAGGTGCCGGCCCTATAATCATAGGACAGGCATGTGAGTTTGATTATTCAGGTACCCAAGCCTGCAGGGTCCTAAAGAAACATGGTCACAGAGTTGTGTTAATCAATCCGAATCCGGCGACCATTATGACTGATCCTGAAACTGCAGATGTAGTCTACATAGAGCCAATCACTTCCAAAATGATTGAGAGCATCATTATCCTGGAAAAGCCAGACAAACTCTTACCGACCGTAGGTGGACAGACAGCGCTCAATGCTGCGATGGAGTTGGTCGCGAAAGGAATACTGGCAAAGTATGGTGTTCAATTAATCGGGGCATCGAAGGAGGTCATCGAAAATGCTGAAAAGAGAAGTCTCTTTAACTCGATTATGCGGGAGATCGGATTGCAAGTGCCCAAGAACATGGTTGTCACGCATGTCAATGAAATAGAACAAGCGCTCGAATTCATTGGTATCCCAGCGATTATTAGACCATCTTTTACTCTTGGGGGACTCGGAGGTGGAGTTGCAACAACGAGATTCGAGTTTTTCAAAATCATCAATGAGGGATTAAAATTTTCGCCCGTAAGTGAAGTGCAAGTCGATGAATCTGTATTAGGTTGGCAAGAATTCGAACTCGAAGTAGTACGGGATTCAGCAGGAAATGCAATAGTTGTCTGCCCCATAGAGAACACAGACCCGATGGGTGTACACACAGGAGATAGCGTGACTGTTTCTCCGATTTTCACTCTTCGCGATGAGGAGTATCAATTAATGAGGGATGCAGCATTCAAAGTCCTAAACAGAATAGGTGTCAACACTGGTGGTGCAAACGTACAGTTTGCTGTGAATCCAGAAAATGGCGAAATACGAGTAATTGAAATGAATCCTAGGGTTTCAAGATCTTCAGCTTTGGCATCGAAGGCTACGGGTTATCCAATTGCTAAAGTTGCTGCACAATTAGCTACAGGACTCACCTTGCCTGAGATCTGTAATGATGCAGTACCAAAAATCCCTGCTTCTTTTGAGCCAGTTATGGACTATGTAGTTGTAAAAATACCTAGATTCAATTTCGATAAGTTCTTATGCGCAAAGCATCAGTTATCTAGTTCCATGAAATCTGTAGGCACCACTATGGCTATAGGGCGATGCTTCCAGGAGGCACTACAGAAAGCATTTTGTTCGCTCGAACAGGGATTTGACGGTCTAAATAGAATCCTTGAGGGTACTATATCACGCGAAGAAGTCTCATGGAAATTGAGTTCACTCATACCTAATAAGATTCTGATAATTGCCGATGCAATGCGAATGGGCTTCAGTATTGAAGAGATCGCTAAATTGAGCAAGTATAACGAATGGTTCCTTTTGCAGATCCAAGTACTTGTGGAGCTGGAAAACGAAATAAAAACTGCCAACTTATCTCCAATAGTTGTCCTAAAGTGGAAGAAAAGGGGATTCTCTGATTCCAGAATAGCTACATTGAGGGGTTGTAATGAATCCGAAATAAGGAAAATCCGTAAAGAAATGTCTGTACTGCCAGTTTTCAAGAAAGTGGATACATGTGCTGCAGAGTTCGAAAGCGATATTATGTATCTTTACTCCACTTATGAGGGGGATACATTCACCCGTGCAGAGTGCGAATCCAGTCCATCGGACAGAAAAAAGGTGATTGTCCTTGGGAGTGGTCCAAATAGAATAGGTCAGGGAATAGAGTTCGATTATACTTGCGTACACGCTATAGCAGCAATCAAAGAAATGGGCTACGAGGCAATAATGTTGAATTGCAATCCGGAGACAGTTTCGACGGATTATGATATCTCAGATAAGTTGTACTTTACGCCAATCACAGTTGAAGCTGTTTTGGATATTCTAGAAAAAGAATCAGAAAGGGGTGAACTGCTTGGTGTGATACTCCAATGCGGTGGCCAGACTCCACTTAAACTCGCAAAAGCCATTGAAGCTAGCGACACAAGAATAATAGGGACTAGTTTCACTGCAATAGATACTGCTGAGGACAGAGAGAGTTTCAATCAATTGATTGCTAAATTGGATATGTCTCAGCCCAACAATACTATTGCCTTTTCAAGAGAGGATGTTGCTAGAGGTGTCGATGAAATTGGATTCCCAATGATAGTGCGTCCTTCATACGTCCTTGGTGGGGAGTCAATGCAGATCATCTACGATACCGAAATGCTTGCCGACTATCTAGGGAAGCATAACCAAATATTCAATGGTTCTTCGTTGTTGCTGGATAGATTCCTACTAGACGCAATCGAACTAGATGTTGATGCGATTTCTGATGGCGAAGATGTATACGTTGCTGGAATCATGGAACACATAGAAGAAGCAGGAGTACATTCTGGTGATTCAGCGTTTGTCTTTCCACCACAGAAATTGTCATCGCAATTACTCAGGAAAATTAAAGATTATACTAGGCGCATAGCGCTTACACTGAATGTCATAGGATTTTTGAACATCCAGTTTGCCATAGAGGAAGACGAAATATATGTGCTGGAGGTGAATCCACGCTCAAGTCGAACAATACCATTTGTTGCTAAGGCCTTGGGTATACCACTAGCTAAGATCGCCACCAAAGTGATGCTTGGGAAAAAATTAAAAGATTTCCGCTTAGAAGATTATGAGTGTTACCTGAAACATGTGTTTGTGAAGCAACCTGTATTTTCATTTGAGAAGTTCCCAGAATCTGATGTCTTACTGGGTCCAGAGATGAAGTCAACAGGTGAGGTAATGGGAATAGGTGAGGATTTCAATACTGCTTTTGCCAAAGTCTGCATAGCCAGTATGAAGAAGTTACCTGTTTCAGGGAATGTGTTTTTTTCGATTCGAGATGAGGATAAATTAAAGTCTGTCGAAATAGCAAAGATTCTGTCTGAGTTGCGATTTACGATTTTCGCAACTAAGGGTAGCGCTGCATTTCTGAAGGATCACAACATCGATGCGATCGCTGTGAATAAAGTAAAAGAAGGTTCCCCACACGTGGTTGATATGATAATGAATAGCGAAATCTGTTTAGTTATTAACACCTGTTCACATGTAATCGAGTCTGTTAGGGATAGTATGAGTATTAGGTCAAGTTCAATTATCAATCAGATACCGTGTTGTACGAATATTCATTCTGCACTTGCTCTGGTAAGAGGTATTAAGAAAATCGCTGAGGGTAATTTACCAGTTTATCCATTGCATCAGCGATGATCTTTGTAGCGCATGATGTGGAAGTAATTCTTGAAAAGTTGTTATTTTATAGAGGTTTATTTCTGTGTATTGCTTGTGTTACAATGATGCCGATCCAGGGGTAGTTTACAAATATGGGCTTGTAGCTCAGCTGGTTAGAGTACACGCCTGATAAGCGTGAGGTCGGAAGTTCAAGTCTTCTCAAGCCCACCGTTTTCTTATGCTGAATTCAGATGAGTTGGTTCCTCTTGTTGTGTCTGTGCTCAACAGATTCGATGGGGGTGAGCTCTTTATTGAGTACTTGTGTAGCGAGTCTTTGAAGTTCCAGGATGGAGGCTTGGTTGCTAGTACCTATGCTGATTCCTCCGGGTTTGGACTTAGGGCGTTTTATGGTGATAAGGTGCTCTATACTCACTCCTCCGATGTAAGCTATAAAAGTATCGTCAAAGCAACTGAATTCATCCTTCGTAACAAGTTTGCTGCGACCGCTGGTGGAATCTCCGAGACATCCCACAGTGATACTGCGGTTAGGGATTCGCTTTACTCTTCAGGATTGCAGGATGACGATTTTCCTTTTGAAAAGAGAGTTGCTCTTCTCAAGGATATGTACGACTATGCCTTATCGAAGGGTGGTAATATAGCTAGCATCTCTGCTACTTTTTCGGCGTCTATACAAAAGGTTGAGATAATCAAAAATACCGGAGAAATACTCACGGATGATAGACCAATGCTAAAGTTGGGATTCTCTGTTGTACTTAGAGGTGAGGATGGTAGATCAATTGGTGCTACTTCCGGTAAAGGAGGAAGATTCGGGATCCCTAGATTGATAGAAAATTGGAAGGACCTTGTCGATCGTGCATTCCGAAAAGCCGAGGTTAATTTGATAGCAGTACCTTGTCCTTCAGGGGAAATGACGGTTGTTTTAGGTAACGGTTGGCCTGGTATTCTCCTGCATGAAGCTATAGGACATGGTTTGGAAGCGGATTTCAATCGCAAGGGTGCTTCAGCTTTTTCTGGTCTTGTAGGCGGGAAGGTCGCATCTGATGTGGTCAGTGTCGTGGATGACGGTACGATCGAAGCCGCTAGGGGATCGATTAATGTTGATGACGAAGGTACACCATCTTCATATAACGTGCTCATAGAAAGAGGAGTGCTCAAGAATTACATGTTCGATCTCATGAATGCTAGATTAATGAGTGCACAACCAACCGGTAATGGCAGACGTGAGAGTTATATGAACGTTCCATTGCCGCGTATGACGAACACTTATATGTTGCCAGGAAGTCAAACACCTGATGAGATAATAAAGACAGTAGAGAATGGTATTTATGCCGTCGATTTCTACGGAGGACAGGTAGATATAACTTCTGGGAAGTTTGTTTTTTCCGCTTCTGAGGCATATCTCATAGAGAATGGTACTGTGACTAAGCCAGTCAGGGAAATGACATTAATAGGTGACGGACCTAGTGTTCTCAAGCAGATTTCCATTGTTGGAAATGATCTCAAGCTTGATGACGGTGTTGGTACATGTGGTAAGGACGGTCAGTCCGTGCCTGTCTGTGTCGGGCAACCGACTGTCAAGGTAGATAGAATTACTGTCGGGGGTACTGCCTGAGTCGAAATTAGTGTTGTCTAAGTTAATATGAGTCTATTGATCGAGCCTCTTTGTCACTGTACTGACTTCATGTTACAATTCTCGTGTTTCCTGTGTTTTTAGATGTGAACTGTGTGGATGCCGCTGTCATAGGTTTGCAGTGGGGTGATGAGGGTAAAGGCAAAATCGTCGATTACCTTGCTGGTAGTTTTGATAGTGTGATCCGGTTTAATGGCGGGAACAATGCTGGACATACCGTCATAGTAGGTGAGAAGAAGCATAAACTTAGGATTCTCCCATCAGGAATATTAAGAGATGATGTTACTTCAGTGATCGGTAACGGTGTAGTTCTCGATCCATATAGCTTATTAGATGAAATTCGTCTCTTGGGTGAGAATGGTGTCTCCATAACGCCGGAAAAGTTACTCATTGTTGATAGTTGTCATCTGATTCTTCCATTGCATAAGGAGTTGGATGAGCTATTTGAGAGGACACAAAAAATAGGGACCACTAAGTGTGGAGTTGGCCCATGTTATCAGGATAAAGTAGCTAGACGAGGGATTCGATTATGTGACCTTCGTTCTGAAAAGTATCTAAAGGATGCCATCGGTAAATTGTTGTGTTATCACAACATTATCCGTAGAGGTGCTAGTCTCGCTGAAGTCCAAGTAGATGAAGTTCTGGATTCTCTAATGGCGATCAGAGATGAAGTAATACATTATGCTATTTCACCTTGCGAGCTGCAGGTCAGATTGTCCGGTAAACGGAAACTCTTCGAAGGTGCGCAAGGTATGCTTCTTGATATCGACCATGGGACATATCCGTTTGTCACCTCAAGTTCCTCTGGAGTAGGGCAGGTCGCGAATGGTGCGGCTTTGGGACCAGTCAAAAGTGTTATAGGAATTATGAAGAGCTATGCTACTAGGGTCGGTGAGGGTGCGTTCCCTACTGAGCAGAATAACTCTATAGGGACCGAATTGCAGAAAAGAGGCAGAGAAATAGGAACTGTCAGCGGTAGAATCAGAAGATGTGGTTGGTGCGATTTAGTTCTGGTTAGATATGCCTGTATCACTGCTGGTGTGACAGCGCTCGTTGTCACTAAACTTGATGTACTGGATTCTTTTAATGAAATCTCTCTATGTTATGGGTATAAGACTAAAGAGGGTAAAGTACTTGATGTCTGCAGTCCGAGTCTACTTAGCTCTACTGAATGTGAGCCTCAATACCTGAGACTGAAAGGTTGGAATTCATCCACAGTTGATGTTACTTCTTTCGAAAAACTTCCGAGTGAGGCAAGAGAGTTCGTGGGAAAAATAGAGGAGCTCCTTGGACTTCCTGTTCTGATGGTGTCCACGGGTCCCGGGAGGGAACAAGTACTCTGGAAGAAAATATAATCTTTTAAGATTTAGTTATACATTGATCAAGATAAAGTATAGAATATACCTTGTTATGTCATTGAGTTCGCATATAAAAGAAGTGCTTGTGCTTAGTTTCCCAGGCTTTCTCAAGAAGCTTGTCGATATAATCATACCTTCCAGGATGATAGCGACTTTTTTTTGGATAGGTTACCTACCTGAGTGGCAGAGTCATTGGGCTGCTTTCTTCACTATTCCTTTAGTATCATTGATTGTGTATTTTACTGTCGGATTCTCCTCGTTGGTCAGTATAGCTCAGGTTTTATTGATCACGTCAGCAGCGTTGTTGCTGTTGGGTTTGCTTGGTATATATACCTTCCAGAAGACCATTTTCTCTGAAAACAGATATGAGGTCACTATACATGTTGTATTCGGGCAATGTCTGATGCTAGCTCTTTCCGTTCCCCCTGTTACTCAGATTGTTGCGCAAGTCTTCTTGTTTAATTCGTTTCTCTGTGACCGCTTTTTGAACTGTGCAGGTTGGTTCCTTAGGGTTTCAACTTATTTTGTCGCTGGGCTCATTCCGTACTTCACTTTCAGATTAATAGATATAGTCAAGCCATGGCCCTCTTGTTGGATCGAAAGAGATTACCATAATGCCGTGAGTAACATGTTCGAAGGATTTTGTAATGCCGTCTATGCAACCTTATTGCTTTACCTTGTTACTTTTATGGTTTTTGATTTGCTCTTAATTGATGTCGTTGAATTCTATACCAGAGTCTTTCACGGACTTTTTTAAGAGTTGCGTGTATCTAAGGAAGTAGTCTGTTTTTATAGTGCTACTCAGTGCTTGTACCCTTGTGCTGGTCAAGTAGTGCCTGTATAGTCTCTTTGCTCTTGCTTCCAAGGATTTCAAGCAGTCCTTTTCCTGGCGTGATTTCCCTACCAAAGACACGTACTGTTGGAACTGCTGTTACACCCCATTTTCTACCTAGATCTTCTCCGTTTTCATTGCTTGCTTTGACGTTCATTTTATAAAAATTCATATCTGGATTATCTTTCGCCAACTCCTCATAGACTGGCGCGAAAGATTGGCATGCCCGGCAGTGTGGCCAGTAGAATTCCACTACGTTATGAAAGCTGCTCCCTAAATTGAATAGATCAATTACGCTCAATTCTAACACTTCTCCCATATAGGTCTTTTTTGTAAAATTAATTAATTATTTAATAAAATTGATAATTTTGTATTAATAATTTCTATCCACCTCTTTAAGAATGAGAGGGATATACTCTGAATAACACACAATATTATTACTTATATAGTGTAGAATGAGACAAGATCCGCAGTTCCCTATTTTCTTATTTGAAGCCTATTAGTAGTGTCGAAGAATTTGGTTGAAGGCTAAGTCTAATTTATTCCTGACTTCATCCTTTAGTGATGTCAAGTTCTTGGTTCTGCTCGTGATTATGTCGTGTAGGGTATTAATCAAGATGCAATTTATATCGTGTTTTTTCGCAAGTTCATAAAGTGACTCTAGTGTAGCTCTACCTTCGACCAGTGTGTTATTTTCTTTTCCGTCGATCAGTTCATATCCGAACTTGAAGTTACGCGATTTATCCGAAAAACATGTAAGGACTAGATCTCCTATCCCACAAAATTCGGTGATAGTATTTGGATCTCCATTTTTTACTTCCACGAATCCTTTGACTTCCGTCAACGCGATACTGACCAATGCAGCTAGTGTATTAAATTCCGAGCCTAGCCGAACTAATAGTCCACACAGTATTGCCACGGCATTTTTGAACGCGGCTATAACTTGCGCTCCGTTTATATCTTTTATGTATTTTGTGAAAAAAGTCCTCGTCGAGATTGCTTCGGAGAGCTCCTTATATTTTTCGCTATCAGCGGATGCTAGATTGGCAAACGAGTACTTTTCTGCTATCACCTCGTGGGCAAAATTTGGCCCCGAAAGGAAAAAAATATTGTTCTTGATTTCATCCTGGACTACTTCACTGATTAACATCATGGAACCTTTCTCTATTCCCTTATTGCACAGGATGATTTGAGCATCTTTTTTGATATTTTTTTTTATTTCTTTTAGTACCGCTCGCGTGCTTTGAGATGGTATTGCAATGAAAACTGATTCAGCTTGAGTTAGGATTGCAGGGTCGTTCGTAGCAATGATGCCCTGGTTCAATTGGAAGCCATCAAAGTATACGGGGTTTGTATGAGAGTTATTGATGCTATCGATAATTTTGTGGTTTCTACTAAGGATATGAACTTTTGGTGAGTTAGATGCAAGGAGATTTGCTATTGCTGTTCCCCATGCCCCACCGCCAATTACGACCGACTGCATGCATTCTCAAGGTGCCAATACGTGTCAATTTTACATTAAAGTGAATGTGCTGTCATTATCATTACAGTAATCCATTGACGACAAAGCTGAAATGCTCATCAGGTGTGATGATAAAGTGATCTATTAATTGTATGTCCACTTTTTGACAGATTTTCTGCAATTGTCTTATGATAACTAAATCTGGTTCAGAGGGTAGCGGATTTCCGCTAGGATGATTGTGTGTAAGCACTATTGCACTTGCCCCACAAGACAAACATCTTTTGATGATCTCCCTGGTACAAATCATGGTATGATCGACTGCACCGAAGTCCTGAATATATTCTTTGATCAGGGTATATTTTTTATTCAGTAGAAGAACGCATATTGCCTCAATGGGTCTATTACCGATGCTGATTCGTAGATAATCCACTACCGATTTCCATGATTTTAATACAGGCTGTGTCTCAAGATCCTCTCTTAGAATAGCTTGCATACTTTCGTGTACGATCTTTATGATTGCTACAACAGCGTCATTGACGCTTCTGACACTTTTCAAATTATCCTGCTCTGCGCCAAAGAGTTTTTTTTGAAACTTCCGAGTTCGTTGGGCAATGTCTTTGCCATAGGCTTCACGTCGACTCTGGGATGAGTCGCGAACAGAAGATATTCTAATAACTCATACTCTGATATAGTTCCCGCTTGTACTTTGTATTATACGCTGCCTAAGGCGTTCTCTGCGTCCTTTATGCAGCACACCCGTCCGGTCGACCTACCACTCCTTTTTCTCGGACCGTCGAGGCATTGAGTTCCAACTTCATCTTCTACGGTGCTTGTCTTTTGCGCAGTGCAACACAGTGGTATACAAGATAAGCAAGAGATATTTTACATCTCCGACATTTCTTCCTGACTTGGACTCTTTTCAGCATAAGCTTGCGACATAGTTTTCACCAGTGAAAGTACTTTACTTCTCACTGAATCCTGTGTGATCGCTTTGAAAGCACGTACTAAAACTAATAATTCCTTATTATGTTCATTTTCATGCTCGAATTCTATGCTGTTTTCTGAGTCGTATAAAGTATCGCATTCTCTTTCTTTATCGAGGGAATCGAAGAAGTAAGAGGGAGAAACTTTGCAGAATTTACATATATCGAGGAGTCTACTCACACAAAGACGATTCACGCCGCACTCGTATTTTTGGAACTGCTGGAATGTCACCCCAATCTCCTTTGCGATTGCTGCTTGACTATATCCTTTGAGCGTCCTGAGTCTGCGGATTTGTTTGCCAATCATTACGTCTGTTTCTGCGTGTTTTTTGAAGTTGTCGGAAATTTTAGGCATATGAAGATACTGTACTGTGAATAAACGCAAAGTGTTATGGTAACTCCTAACTAGTAGATAAACAATAACAATTATATTGAGATTATTAACAATAGTATAATGATAAATCCCATTTCTACATTCATTGGAGAATTCGGCAACTTGAGTGGGTGATGAGGTGAAAATAATTGTGAGATTTGCGCATTCTACAACCTTTTGGAAGGTATAAGTGTACTACATGGCAACATTATTTTGTCAGGATGACAGGCCAGGCGCCGGTTTGATTGTGGTGAATTCGAAGCTGTTGATTTAATATGAAGAAGCTAAGTAGTGTCCCTGTGAAGCTGCTCCACTAGTTTGACCCTTATAAAGGACGCGAGTACATTCTCATGCCACCGTTTTGAAAGCTTTTGAAAAGCATGAAAAGCATCATGTTTGAATTCAATTAGTGGATTCTTTTGTGCAACAGCCCTCAGATTGGTACTTAGTCTCAGATTTTCAAGAAACTGTAAATGTTCTTTCCAGAGCTGGTCCAGTATCCCAATCATTATTCTTTTTTTCACCAGTAACAGTAATTTGGGATCTGTATACTCTTTTTCCTTTTTTGAGATAATTTCTTCAGTTTTTCTTTCTATGAGTTCAACAATGTCCTCAGTCTTAGCTAGTGCCTCGAAATCTTCATCATAGACTGAGTGCATTGCTTTGGTTAGACTTGGAATATCATAGAAATTTTTTGATCGAGCGTTCTCAAGCAATTGGGAATTCACATCTCTTGCTATTGGGAGCAGATCTATGCTTTCGCTATCTATGATACTGTTACGTTGCTCAAAGATGACTTTTCTTTGTTCATTGATTACATCGTCAAACTTAAGCAGGTTCTTCCTAATTTCGTAATTTCGGTTCTCAACTTTTTTCTGAGCTTTCTCAAGAGAGCGTGTGATATATGAATGTTTTATAGCACCATTATTGGATAACTGTTTTTTCAATATATTGCGGATTCCGGGTGTTCCGAATATCCTCAACAGATCGTCCTCCAATGACAAAAAGAACTTGGATTCACCCGGATCTCCTTGTCTGCCCGACCTGCCTCTGAGTTGGTTATCGATTCGGCGACTTTCGTGTCTTTCTGTTCCGATGACATATAACCCCCCCGCATTTTGGACTATTTCTTTATTTTTCGCATATTCCTCTTTCATGCTATCGTCGTTGGCAGAGGTCTGAAAATCGATGTTGCCTCCTAACTGTATATCTGTACCTCTTCCAGCCATGTTTGTAGCGATCGTTATTGCGCCTGGTTTTCCTGCTTGCGCGATAATCTCGGCTTCAAAGGCGTGCTGTTTTGCGTTCAGGACGGAATGTTTGAGCTTCGCTTTTCTGAGTGCTGACGAGATTGTCTCGGATTGCTCTATACTAGTCGTGCCGATGAGGACCGGTTGTAGTTTATTTTGGCACTCTTTCACCGATTCCAGGATGGCTTGATACTTTTCTTCCTTTGTTGCATAGATTTCATCATCATGATCCATTCTGCGAATAGGTAGATGTGTAGGAATCTGTACGACTTCTAATCCATATATATTCGACAATTCTTCTTTTTCCGTGGCTGCAGTCCCAGTCATTCCTGAGAGCTTATTGTACAACCTAAAATAATTCTGGAACGTGATAGAAGCCAGAGTTTGATTTTCATTCTGAACCTTCAAGTTTTCCTTTGCTTCTAGTGCCTGATGTAAACCTTCAGAATAACGTCTTCCTTCCATCATGCGGCCAGTGAACTCATCTATAATGACTATTTGTCCATCCTTCACTATGTAGTCTTTGTCTTTATGAAATAATTTATTTGCCTTCAGTGACTGATTTAGGCAATGCACCAATGGAAGGTTTTTTGCTTCATATAGTGAGGAGCTGGCTTCAATGAGTTTTTCCTCGAGTAGCAACTTTTCAGCTACTTCCTGTCCTTCTTCTGTAAGGAAAACACTTTTATACTTTTCATCTACCGTGTATAAGTTGCTGTCAAGCTTCTTAGCGATTTTGTTCGCACGCGAATATAAATAGGTACTACTACTAGCTGCTCCGGAAATTATTAGTGGTGTACGTGCTTCATCGATGAGGATCGAGTCAACCTCATCTATGATTGCATAGTTGAGCCCCCTTTGAACCATCTCCTTCTTTGTAAACTTCATATTGTCTCGGAGGTAGTCAAATCCGAGCTCATTGTTTGTGGCGTACGTTATATCTGCTTTATAGGCATTGATTCGTTCGCTGTCCTGCATATCCGAAGTAATGCAGGAGACAGTCAAACCGAGATACCTATAGATCTGTTTCATCCATTCCGCATCCCTACGTGCTAGGTAGTCGTTCACGGTGACTATGTGGACACCCTCACCCAAAAGCGCATTCAGATATGCTGCTAGGGTAGCCACCAACGTTTTTCCCTCACCAGTGTGCATTTCACTGATCATGCCCTGGTGTAGAACAATTCCACCCATAAGTTGAACGTCAAAATGCCTCATACCTAGCGTCCTAATGGACGCTTCTCTTACACAAGCAAAGGCTTCCGGAAGAAGATCTGCTAGTTTGCTGTCTTGATTCAGTATGCGATCCCTAAATTCATTCGTTTTGCCGCGCAGCGCATCGCTGGAAAGACGCTGAATCTCACCCTCAAGAGAGTTGATGCAGCGCACGCTACTTTTCAGTTGATCCATAATCTTTCGATTCCGAGAATCGAAAATCCTATGTATTAGACCTAACATTTCACCTTTTGAGTGGTACTACACAGAGGACACTATTGTATGATCTTGTTCAAAGATTATCAAATATCCATAGATAATCTTCTTTTCTGTTACTCTTAGTTATGAAAGTTAAATTCTTACATTTGTGATCAGTGTTTTCCCCAGCTAAAACTAGGCTAGGCAGAGAAAGTCTGCGCGAATATTGGGACCCAATGAAAATATAAATCTATGGAAACTGATATTAAGGAATGCTATAATCAGGATGGTTGTGTAACAATGATATTGGTTTTTGGTTTATATTCTCGGAATATGATAAAGGAGCCCTTACTGCGGTTCGTTGCTTCTCGAAATCATAAGTGCCGGTTAGCATCTGGTTAACGAAAAGTTTACACACTATGATATAAGGTTGTCTACAGTCTTGGTTGTCATGTGTGATAGGTTTTGTGACGTGCTTCCGAGGTTTTTGCGGGTGGGCTATTGATTTATACGAGTCGGACTAATAATAATCGTCTTATTGCTAGATTTGTTGTTTGTCCGCGATTTTGTCTGAGCTATTGCTTTCTGCTTTGTGAGTGTTTTCTCGTGTTTTTAGCTAAGTTAATTTTTCGGTGTAGGGTGGAGGTTAAATGCGTATACTAGTCGTTGATGATGAACAGAAAGTGACAGATTGTGTCAAAAGTATTATTACCTCGGTGGGGTATGTGTGTGATACGGCGTCGTGTTGCCGCGATGCTTCTGCACTGATTAACTCAAGCAAAGGTGACTATCAGTACGATTTGATAATCTTGGATAGGGTCCTGCCAGATGGTGATGGTCTGGACATGATTCTGAATCTGCGTTGTAAGAATATAAAGACCCCAGTGATCTTTTTCTCTGCACTCTCTTCGTACGAGAATAAGATTAAGGCCTTCGATTTCGGTGCGGATGACTTCATTGCAAAAAGTGAGCTGCATAAAGGTGAGTTCCTTGCGAGAATAAGAGCTGTTCTTAGACGTTGTTTTAGTCATCACTTTTCCAAGTTCAAGATAGGGAACATGTTGGTCGATTTTCACATGCAGGTGTGTAAGATGCGTGGTAAAGTCGTCCAGCTGACGAACAAGGAGTATTCGATGCTGGAACTTATGTGTCTGCATGGAAGAGGCGCGATTATATCCAAAGATAAGTTTATAAGTCATCTGTACTCTAATAACGAACCTACCGAGCAAAAGATCATCGATGTATTTGCGTGTAAATTACGTAGTAAGCTCGCCGCTCACAACGACGGTGTTAGCTATATAGAGACAGTCTGGGGTAGGGGTTATACCTTGAATGAGAACGTTCCGCCTCTCAGGAGCTCTTCCGCGAAGATATCCAGCGGACGCGCAGAGAGTCGCAATCATGAAGATGAGTCAACTCATGCTCTTCAGGACAGCCACAGCTAGTGTCTTGGAGTTCTTGTTGCTATCTTTTGATGACGTAATAGCTGGATTTTCCCTGGTTTTGGGATCTACTGTATATGTGCGGTCCTCACCTTTGTTCTGGGTTTGGGCTGATTGGTACTGCCTCTGATTGCTGTGTGGTTCGCTTGAGGACCCTCTTTTTTAATTCTTTGTTATTCATGCCTAGGATTCTACCTGCGAAAAGCGCAGCATTTTCCGCACCTGCTTTTCCTATTGAGAAAGTGGCTACTGGTGTTCCTGAAGGCATTTGACATATTGATAGCAAGCTGTCGATGCCATGTAGAACTCTTCCCTCGATTGGTACTCCTAGAACTGGTACTGATGTCATCGAAGCTACCATTCCTGGTAGGTGTGCTGCACCTCCTGCACCTGCTATGATTATCTCAATACCACGATTCTCTGCATTTCTTGCAAATGTGTACAATCTTTCTGGTGTTCTGTGTGCGGATATCACCATTGTTTCAAATAGGATATCTAATTCCTTTAAGATTCTCTCTGCGTGGCACATCACCGTATAATCGGATGTGCTTCCCATGATCACAGATACCTTGTTGACACTCATTTATAGTCACTACTTCAAACATTAGATTCTAATTGATACAACTAAGACCATTCAATATCTTTCCGTATAATGCATAGGTGCGTTCTTTAAGTACAGCCTTTCTACAGAGATTCGAATTTCAATCGCGGTTGCGGTTCTGGAGATAGTTCTTTACATCCAAAATTCATTCTTTCTATTGCTGCCCATGCGATCATTGCTGCATTGTCAGTGCATAACTGCACAGGGGGGAAGTAAAGTGATAAGCCCCTCTCGTTCGCGAATTCCTGGATGCTTTCCCTTATATAGAGGTTTGATCCTACTCCTCCTGTGAGAACTATTCTGCGGTGTCCGGAGATTTTGACTGCTTGTTCTAATTTACTCGTTATTATTTTCACTACGCATGCCTGGAATGATGCACAGATATCTGCTTTATCCTCGGAAGTCACTATAGGTAGTGAATCAATGATTTTCTTCAGGGCTGTCTTTATACCTGATAAAGAGAAATTACAATTAGATTGATTTATCATTGCACCCGGTAGATGGAATCGAGAAGGATTTCCATTTAAAGCGAATTTCTCAATAGTCTTGCCACCAGGATACGGGAAACCCAGCATGGTTGCCAGTTTATCAAAAGTTTCACCGAATGCGTCGTCCAAAGTTTCCCCTAGAACGTTGTACTTCCCAATACGTTCTGTGCATACAAGCTGTGAATGACCTCCGGATATCAAAAGCGCGATAAAAGGAAAATCAATTTCATAAAACAATCTGGATGCAAGTATGTGTCCTTCTAGGTGATTAATGGCTAATATTCGTTTTCCCAATGAGAAAGCAAGCCCTTGAGCCATCATTGTTCCGACTATTAGTGAACCTATTAATCCTGGACCTTTAGTATAGGCTATAGCGTCTAAGCTTTTCAGATCATGCGCAAGGGACGCTTTTTCCAACAGCAATGGAAGGATTTTCAGATGCTCCCTGGAGGCAAATTCAGGATAGACGCCGTTATAGATCCTGTGGTCTTGCGTGAAGATTTCATGGAACAATACGTGTTTATTGCTGGAGACAACAGCAACTGATGTTTCATCGCAGCTTGTCTCTACACCCAAGACCAATATCGGCTTAGAACCCATTCGAGACTGGAAGAAAATTAGGAATCACGTAACAGGCCAATGTGTTTATAGTATTTCTGTGCCCCTGGATGTATAGGTGCATCAACATTTTCCGGCACCAGATCGACCTTTATCAGATTCGCGAAAGCAGGATGTATAGATTGTAGGGTTGAGAAATTCTGGAAGATACTACCTACCAATTTATAAGCTTTATCTTCAGGGAAGTCTTTCCTAACGTAGAACACTGACTTAACCGCAACAGTCTTGATACTTTCCTGGGGAGTCACACCTGGATAAAGGTCAATCGGAATGTGGTATGAGTAGTAATACGGGTAATCTGAGACTAATTTTTGCTGTGTTTCTTCATCAAGGGAAAGGAACTGTACACCACAAGTTGCTAGTGCTTCTTGGAATAGACCACTAGGATGCCCTATCACTGTTGTCATTACATCAATTTTTCCATCGCATAGTGCCTGAACTTGCTCGGATGAATTTAGTTCAGTAGCAACCTTGAAATCACGAGTTGTCCATCCTTTAGCTCTCATGATGTTTTCTATAGTACCTCTCACACCTGTTCCTGGTGCACCTATGTTTACAATCTTACCTTTGATCTCATCGAAAGACTTGATATTCGAATTTGTTCTGACTAGTACAGTAAATGCTTCTTTGTGAGTCGCGAAAAGAGAGCGCAGAGACGTCATAGGTTTCATTGATGAGAATTGACCTACTCCATGGTATATGTCGTACGCCCAGTCTCCTTGCGAAGCAGCTATTTCTAAATCACCATGTCTAAGTGCATTCAGATTATACATCGCACCCGGTGTGGACTGAACAGAGCAGAAAATGTCCAAGGTCTTATCCGCTACAGAATGCTTTTTCAGGAATCGACATACCGCATTCCCTGTTGCATAGTAAACCCCAGATATAGAACCGGTACCGATCCTGAGAAAATATCTTTCTGTCGCATACACAGATGTCGTACTCAGAAAGAATAGTAGCAGCAGCGCTATTTGTCTGAAACTGGAATTCAACATCTCCACAGGACTTTCGTTTTTCATGATCCAGGGTTAATTATATTTTACAAGCATACCTAATACAAATCTCTTATGTGAGATTGTATTCACTTGAGAGAAGCATTTCTTTTAAGGATTGGGCTTATGTATTTACGTACGGTTTATCATTTAAAATGAAAACACGCGTCAACGACCTTTCCTTAGATCCGGGTATTTTTGTATACAGCTCCGCAGGAGATTCTAAGGAATGATATCTTTCCAATTGGTGTACGTGTAGATTATATTCTTTATCCTTTTATAACAGCTGGAATGTGCGATGTTTTAATCGTAGGAATGGGTAGAACAGGGAAATCTCTTCTATCATTTTTCGCAGCTAGAGGCGCGAAAAAAATTTTGGTTTTCGATGACAAAGAGAAATCTGCAGATTTCGGCTACCCACAGATTGTAGAACATGTTGATCATAAAAATCTGGATTGGAAGAAAGTAAGAAACGTTTTTGTTTCTCCAGGAATACCAATTAAATATCCCTTCTGTCATGAAATCGTTTCATTTGCCATACAAAATGGCTGCAAGCTTACTAATGATGTTCAGTTTTTCCTGGATCTGTTAGAAGGGAAAATCGCGGTAGGTATCACAGGTACGAATGGGAAATCGACAACCACTGCGATGATTTCACACATCTTGGGAAATAATTTTATTTCTGTGGGAAATATAGGTAGGCCTGTGATGGAGCATATCAACGATGGTGTTGGATACATTATTGAACTCTCATCTTATCAGCTGGAAATGTGTAGTGATCTACCTCTTTCCAGTGCTGTACTGCTTGATATTACACCTGATCACATGGATAGGTATGCAAGTCTTGATGATTACGTGAAGGCGAAGGTCCGGATTTTCGATAATCTGGAGACCACAGCTATCGTTGCGCTGAACTCCTGTGTAAATAAAAGAATTTTTTCTGAGCTCAGCAATCGACGTAAAATAGGAATGTCTGTAACTGAAATGCTTAATCAGGGTTTCTCAATGATTGGAAATACGATCTATGAGAATTCACGCGAAATTCTTACAATTCCCCGTTCTGTAGTACAGTTTCAAGAGAATTTACTTGCTGCGTTTGTCTGTACGAGATTATATAACATTTCGGAAGAAGAATTTTTCAGGAAGATTATTTCTTTTAAATCCCTTCCACATAGAACTGAAAAATGCGGTTCATACAAAAATGTGACTTTTGTTAATGACAGTAAGGCTACCAATATCGAGTCATTGCAAAAGGCGATTTCCCTATACAGTGGGAGCAACCTTTATCTCTTGGCTGGAGGCAGGGAGAAGCATAAGAATGCGGTTGGAGATAGTGAATCCTTGAAAGGGGTAAAAAAAGCATATTTTTTCGGTGAAGCTGCTCAGAATTTTGCTATGGCGCAATCTGGGAGTCTTGAATATAAGGTTTTCCGTAGATTCAAAGATGCATTTCTCGGTAGCGTGAGTGATGCACTTGCTTCCAGTGATGAGATAGTAATACTTCTTTCGCCTGGCTGCAGTTCTTTTGATGAGTTCAAGAATTTTGAAGAAAGAGGTGATTATTTTAAAGGCATGGTAAGGTCGCTTCTTGGACAGCCTCACTGAATATTTCTTTGACAAATACTCCATAATTCATATTAAATCCTGGGCGGTGTTTTATTCTGTACCTGGATGGTATACTTCATCTATCCGAAGTGGTGATTTATCCCGCTTATACCTACTCATCTATTACTCACGACCATTGTATCTCATATGAGTGGAACTTCTTGTGCATTTGTGAATGAATACCTGGTGAAAAAAGTGGAATCAGTTGAACAACTGATTTGCGAGTCTATTATCACCCAGCTGCGAAGTGTGGAAGATGCGAAAAAAATGGTTGCAGCAGGAAAAAAAGTTCGTGCATTGTTAGCATTGATTTCGTTTGCGTTATGTGGAAATGCCGATCAGGATACGGAGATTCGTGCAGCTGCGACCATTGAGCTAATCCATAATGCTACCTTAATGCATGATGATGTAATAGATGAGAATTATATGCGTCGTGGGAGGGCAAATATAAAGAGTATCTACGGAAATAAAATCAGTGTTTTGACCGGTGATTTCATCCTAAGTGTCGCCTTCGAAATAATACTTGAATGCAAAAATTTAGCTGCAGTGTCATTACTTTCCAAAACGGCGAAGCAACTATCCGAGGGAGAAATGCTACAGTTGTGTACTATCGGAAGGATAGTGACTGAGTCTGAGTATTTGGAAATCATCGGGAAGAAAACTGCCATATTATTTTCGGCTGCTACTGAAATTGCTGCCATATTGAGTAATAGGAAAGAACATATACTTCTTTTCAGAGAAGTGGGGCACTTAATTGGAATAGCCTTCCAAATCATTGATGATGTCATTGATTATGATTCCTCGTCTAAAATAGGGAAAGAGGAGGGTAATGATTTTCGGGAATCCAGATTCACATTGCCGTGTATGATTGCGTATAGAGATGCAAAATCCAAAGCAGCGAAAAAGTTTTGGAGCGAAGAATTTTTCAGCGCTGCGAAAAATATAGAAGATGCTCGATTCTTTATGAACGAGGTGAGTGCTATGGAAAAAGCGTCAGATATTGCAGTGGGATACATAAAGGAAGCTGAAAAGAAACTTAGTATTTTCCGTGAGAGTCCACATTTTTTTCTTATGCAGCAGTTCCTCAAACACATCTCTGAGCGATTGCGCTGATATTGCTAGTATAGTGTGGTTCAATAAATTCTGCGCTGTTTTATGGTGTTTCTTCTGTTAATAATTGGTTAAAATTTCCAAAATATGGCATTAGGTGCCATTTGAGTTGGGAAGAATCATAGTGATGGACCCATTATGTTTATTTGCAGCCGAATTCCAATAAGGGGCCGCTGCGTTGGCGTTGTTACTGTTTGAGTGCTTGAGTCGGTATTTCAGTAGTGAGTCGCGCGCTGGTGTTGTGTTATTACAGGTGTTTTATCAATATTAAGATATTCTAGATGCAGATTTATTTTCCAATAGCTGAGATCTCGATTCCTATTTACGTAGTGATGGTGGTGGGTCTGATTTCCGGTGTGATGGCAGGTCTTTTTGGTATTGGTGGGAATTTTATCACCATTCCTACGCTGATTTTTATGAATATTGCACCTACAGTTGCATTATCTAGTGCGATAAATCAAACAGTTGCTTCATCATTTGCTAGCTTTCTCAACCAGCTGAAGCAGAAGAATGTTGACTTATCAATAGCTTTCTATCTGTTTCTGAGTGGCGCATGTGGGACGCTACTAGGTTCTTTCCTGCTCATGTATTTACAAGAGAAGGGTAATATCGATATAGTCATATTCCTTATATATATAGGAATGCTTGCCAGTATGGGTTCAATTATCTCGGTTGATAGTGTTTGCAAGCTATTTGCAATGCGTCTTGCGAAAACTACCTATCACGAATCTCCTTCTAAAGAGTCAGTCGCTGGTAAATGTTCGAGGTTTGTGAATAAGCTACCTTTGAGACGTTACTTCCATTCAGCGAAGACAGAAATCAGTATAGTTGCGCTTTTTATAGTTGGTCTGATTGTTGGTTTGATACTATCTCTTTCCGGTGTAGGTGGAGGCTTTTTACTTGTCCCGACTCTTATATATCTCTTCAATCTACCAACTAGAATGGCTATAGGCACCTCAGTATTCCAGTCGGTTTTGGTGTCTGCATCCGCTACTTTTCTCCATGCTATCACGCTCCACACGGTTGATGTTCTTTTAGGTTTTTTTCTGAGCCTCGGAGCAATTTTTGGTGTTGCTCTTGGAGCAAGACTCAATCTTACTCTACATCCACTGATACTTAGACTATTATTGTCTGCTGTGATGTTTGCAGGGGTTTTTAGATTACTTTGCGCTTTGTTTCTTACGCCGGAAAATTTGTATTCCTTTTTTACTCTCAAGTAGTGAAAGTCGTAGTATTGATTGTTGTAATCTCGCATATTCTTTTTTTCAGCTCAGCAGAGGCGTTCTCTGTGATTGCTGATCTGTCCCCGAGTAGAATCGAGATTCATTCCAAGTTTACAGGCAAGAATATCCTAATCTTTGGTGCCCTGATGGAGAAAACAGACAATATAGTGATAATTATCCATGGACCCGAAACAAGTATGGCTATACACAAAAAGGTCAAAGTATTAGGTCTGTGGACAAATGGAGCAAAAGTTCTTGTGAATAGGGTACCTTATTTTTTTTCCTTCTCTTCAGCAACGATGCCGTACAGGAAAATCAAGCAAATTTTTTATGAGGAATTTATTCCATTTTCACATGAGAGGGATCTGAGCAACGATGAGCGGGAAATGGTGGAAGCACTCATACAGAACAAGATTCGATCTTCCCTGTACCAATTTGAGAACGCAGTCGAGATCATCAATGACAGACTTTTTCGTGGGAACATTTTCTTGCCCGGCAATATTGTCAGAGGGAAGTATACCGTAGAGATCATTGCTCTAGACGACAATAGGATCGTTGGCATTGAATCAATACCGCTCGTTGTTGTGAAGACCGGGCTAGATGCTTGGATCTTTGATATGAATCATTCTCATCCCATACTATATGGCTTCGCCGCGATTATAGGAGCCATTTTCATAGGGTGGTTAGGGTTCTTCGCCACGAACAGAAAGAAATTCTTTAATAAGAGCGGTAGCTGAATCAATCACATACACCTCATAAATCCTGATCATCCGATAGATCGCGGATCATCTCGTCTATATTGTTGACTCTACCGTAATATTTTTCACCCTTGTCAACTATGGGCGCGAAATTTTTGGCTCCACAACCGCAGAGGAAGAGTACAATCACAGCACAGAGCGTTAACCGAAAAAATCGTCCCATAACTGACGTATCTCTTATATCAAATTATCAATATGATACTTTGAGACCTGAAGAAATTACATAACCTTTGTTATTATCACCTTTTGGTACACCAGCTTCTGAGGTGACAAAATATCTTCCACTCACATAAGGAGTGAGTTCATATGCTTCTCCTGTTAAGCGGTAGTGTGTTCCAATAGAAATAACATGCAATGTACTTTTGTCGGATTTTTTCAACATATTATCGCTCTTCATGTAGTTGACACTGAACATCATTGGGCCACTTTCGAATGCTGTACCTAATGTCATATAGGTAAGTTGACCGTTTGTACTGACAAATTGCTTTGGATCATCTATACCCTTTGAGAGATCAAGTTGCATGTTTTTATTTATTTTAATTCCAGAAAGGAAAGAATTGCCAAATGATCCTGCAAGCTTGATACCATACATCTCTGCCATTCCGCCAATCTCGAATCTCTTTAGAGGATGGTGCAGATTTCCAGTTGGCTCTATGAGGCTGGTTTGCCCAGTGATGGAAACACCATAGTTCAGATTCTTTGCAATTCCAGTATATCCACAACCGAAATCCAAAATATCGCGATATATTCCATCAGCAGTTCTGTTTGTGTAACTCACTGCTAATTTGAATGCGCCGAGTCCAGTAGTGGTGAAATTCGCTCTGATTGGAGCATCATATGCTACATAATAATTCGGGTGGACCAAGAACGGGTGAGTTACATTTTTATGTCTTTTATGCTGTGTGCTACTAGTGCTGGTATCAAATACAGCGTGTTCAGGCCTTCCTTCAAGGTTTGCGACTTCAGTCCAATCCAAATCTCTGATTCCTGCGCCGGTAGCTGCAACTGACGATGCATCAATTTTCAGTGCTGAGGTTGCGCTATCATTAACTTGGCCCATCTCAAATCTTCCATACGGTGCTTCAAGGAAGATATATGCGTTCCTGGTGCTGACTGTTTTACTCATATCGAACATCGGTTCTAGCAGAACTCCATAAGAGAAGTCTGCCATTTTACGTCTTGCCTCGATTGATATCCTACTTTTGCTGAGGATTTTATTTGGACGGTCATACTCACCTGAGATACCTACGTTATATAGGGGTTTAACATCACTAGCGCTAGTTGGTGTTCCACTGTGCGGAAGGTTCTTGATTTTCAATAGGTTTTTACTAAGTTCGAAAAAATCTTCATTCTTCCCATAGTGGAACGAGAAAACACTACTTCCCTTTATTGTGAAAGATGGTTGATTTATTGTATTATGACCAGAAGAAGTACCTGTATGGACATTTTTGCTACATCCACAAGTTTTCTTACATCCACAAGTTTTCTTACATCCACAGCTTTTCCCTTCTAGAGGTGGTCTTGTTCCAATTGATGGGTTCTCTACAGAAGCGTATACAGGACTTGTGAGCAATGTAGAAATGAATAGAATTTTAGCGATGTTGCATATCATAAGTTTTGATAAAAAATAATTATTAAACTAAAATATCCATGGAATCTCTGTTTCACCCAGGATATTTCTGCTTAGCAGCACATAAAAAAGCGCAAAATACCAAGCTTAACAGAAAGTACATTGTACTGATCAAAAAGTCTAGTGGAAAAATGATAACTTTTGCTCTCTGAGATTAAGGATCGGCTTCCTGAGCTGGAAATTACTGAGTCGTTACTGTCTCCTGTATTGTGTGTACATCACTGATGTGCAAAATCCTGTCTTTAAGGACCTGTTTTGACTCATGCCCCCTACCAGTGATGACTATTATTTCTGACGGTTTGGCTGTCCTTATTGCGTATTTTATTGCATTCTGTCTACCATCTATTTCCAGTGCTTTGGGACAATGATGGAGCAGTTCTTTTCTGATCTTTTCGGGTGCTTCACTACGCGGATTATCGTCAGTAATGATGACCTTGCTTGTCATTTTAGATGCGATCCGTGCCATGAGCGGTCGTTTTTGTTTGTCACGATCGCCGCCGCAACCAAATACGAGTGTAATATCATTGTACGGGAAGTGCCACTTCAATGACAGCAGAAGATGTTGTAGTCCATCTGGTGTATGAGCATAGTCGATCATAATCTTACAGCGGTCTCCTGGATGTTTAATAAACTCCATTCTTCCTATTGGAGCAACGATCTTATCATATTCGATGTTATGAACATCTATACCACATGACAGCGCTAATCCTATGGCTGCAATCAAGTTATTTCCTTGGAATTTACCAAACACTTTCAATGGGATTATGAGTTCCTTATCAAGCACTTTTACTTTCAGGACCTGACCAATTTGATTCGGAAGCTGCGAGATTATTTGTATATCACCTGTATTGCCATAAGTAACGACATGTTTATTTGGACAAATTTGTCTTATCCTTACCGCGTATTCATCTAGTGTAGGTAGTACCATGGTTCCATCATCAGGTAGGATATCCGAGAATAATCTCAACTTTGCCTGGAAGTACTTATCCATATTTTCATGGTAGTCTAGATGTTCATGGGTCAAATTACTGAAAGCTACAGCTTTTAATCTAACACTGTCCAATCTTTTTTGCTCAATTCCTTGACTGGAAGCTTCAAGACAGCAGTATTGGACGGCGCTTTGAGCAAGTTTATCTAGGAGCTTGTGAAGATCCGCGGCATCTGGGGTGGTGAGTTTAAGTGGCTGATTTAGTTCACGGACGTTACTACTCACCCCGAGTGTGCCAAGACTAGCTGCTTTCTCCCCTGCCAAAACGCATATTTGAGAGAAGAATGAGGAAATACTAGTTTTCCCATTAGTGCCTGTGGCCGCGCATACATATTCTGGTTGCTTGTTCCATAGAAAAGAGCATATCCTGTGATATATTTCCCTTGGGTTCGAGTGAAAAAAGAATTTTACCTCATTTCCTCGATATTGTGGTTCTTGCTTTGTGAGTACTATTTTTGCTCCTCGCTTCAATGCATCTTCGATATAGGAATGACTTTTTTCGGATGGAGCGCAGAATAGAAAATCCTTTTCCACTTCCCTTGAGTCCATAGTGATGTCTGGCACTTTGTTCTTCAGTATCTCAGAGCAAATTTCCTCGTATAACTCAGCCATTTTTGTAATCATGGATCTTCAGTTCATTTCACTGGATAAGCAAGCACTTAACTCAAGCGAAGTCCCCTATGATAAATCTACGTCATACTTGGGTTATTTGATACCTTTTTTTAAATTCGCATACATCGTTAATGATACAAACCCTACATTTTGGTTGCTTTGCTTTACAAATATACCTTCCGTGTAATACGAGCCAGTGATGTGCCTGAGGTAGAAAAGATTCGGGTACGATTTTCAATAATTCCATTTCAGTAGCGAGGACATTTTTTGTTTCTACTAGTCCTATCCTATTGCTTACCCTGAAAACATGTGTATCTACTGCGATTCTTTTAGCTCCGAACAGTGTACTCAATATCACGTTTGCGGATTTTCTCCCTATACCGGGTAGGGATTGTAAATATTCGAAATCGTTTGGTATATCAGCTTGGTTATCGGCGATTAATTTTTTAGATAAAGCAATGATATTCCTGGCCTTATTGTTGTGTAGTCCAATGGTTTTTATATATTCCTTTAGTTCCTCTGTACTCATTTTTGCATACTGCTCTGGTGTATCAGCGATTTGGAAAAGTACTTTCGTTGCTTTGTTCACGCCTACATCTGTGGACTGTGCTGATAACAATACTGCAAGTACAAGTGTGAATTTATTTTTATATTGCAATTCGATTTTGGGATCGGGTCTTGCTTCCTGAAACCTTTTGAGTATTTCTATGACTTGTGATTTGCTAAATGACATCATTATCCTCACACTGGCGGAACTGCATTGATATATTTTTGAAAGATAGCTGCAGACTAATTCCGATTCTCTTCTGTGTTGTGCTCCTGCCGCGAGTAGAGAAAAAAACTAACCGGTATAGAAAGAACATAACACAGAGATAGAATCGGTATAGTGATCCAGGGCTTGAGTATGAATGCAACTGCTGTCACAGCAAAGAAAAACATTAATATGGACTCCAAATACTGCGGAACAGAAACATTCTTGAGAGAGAATGTCGGGATTCTACTTACAGTAAGTACCGAGATGACGAGTAGATAAACAACCAAGAAATAATGGTTAATCACGATAGGGGTGATTATTGTGCACCCCTCGCAACCGAAAGTAACAATTACCGGCAAGACAGCTAGTATTCCGCTGGCGGGTGCCGGAATTCCATCAAAAAACTTTAATGCTCTCCCTTTATCTTCCGTTGAAGCGGACTTGACATTGAAACGAGCGAGCCTTACTGCCATGCAAACTACGAATATCATAGTGATGCCCCACCCGAAGACCTTAACATTATGTAGTTCCCAGAGGTACAACATGAAGGCGGGCGCTATACCGAAACTCACCATGTCAGCTAGGGAATCTAGTTCTGCGCCAAATCTGGAACTGGATTCCAACATTCTCGCTATGCGACCATCTATTCCATCTATGATTGCTGAGATCGTTATTGCGGCGAGAGCGAGCTCCCACAATGCCCCCAACGAAAATCGTATCGAGGTGAGACCAACACACAATCCCAAGAAGGTGATGAGGTTAGGAAAAAATCGTGCTATAGGTATAGATCGGGTTCGCACGGTTATTAATCAAGTATGTGTCCAGTCACCACAGGCAAGCTATCGTTGAGTAGACCTAACACCGTCTCTCCAGCGATGACTGTCTGTTGCTCTGTGACAAGGATCTTCATATCTTTAGGGAGATACACGGTGACCCTACTACCGAATTTAATAATTCCAAAACGCTTCCCAGCCGAGACCTGTTGGTCTTTCTTTAGATCGCAGACAATACGCCTTGCAAGGAAGCCAGTCTGTTGGACAACGACTATCTTCCTTCCATCCGATAACTCTATGACTACTTCTTGTCTTTCGTTTTCATCCTCTGAACTATCGTAATCTGCACGGAGTTTCTTTCCGGGTATGTAATGAAGATTCCTAACTACCCCATTTATAGGAATCCGATTAACATGGACATTTAAAGGACTGAGAAAGATGCTAATCTTATTCATTTCATCTTCTATTCCACTACTTTTCGGAGGTACTGTACTCTCTATTCTGCAGACAATCCCGTCCGCCGGGCTGAGAATAAATTCTTTGCAAACAGGCACGGCACGTTGCGGATCCCTGAAAAAATAAATCACTAAAGCAGAGATGGCGATTCCACAAAGTCCAAGCAGGGGGAGGAAAAAGAAGGCCAGAGCTGTACAGAAAACTACAATGCCTACTGTTAGGAGGCCTTCCTTATGAAGAGAAAACTTTGTCACGACTCAAAACCAACTTGCTTGCCAATACAATCAATTCAGTACTATATCAGGCATCATTTTGCAATTACCCAGTGAAGTGTAATTTCTCTAATATCCCTCGTTCTTTTTTCTCCATGACTAATGCCTCCTCATCAGTGCAGTGTGAGTATCCCAGGATGTGCAGTATTCCGTGCACCAACATGTGCTTGAAGTGTTCCTCGAATTCGATCTGATATTCCAACGCCTCAATTAGTATCCTATCGAATGATAGTACTACTTCTCCTATTATCATTCCCATGCAATTAGCTTCGTTCGTGTAATTAAATGAGAGTACATTGGTAGCCGAATCTTTACCTCTGTAATTTCGATTTAGCGTCCTTATAAAATCGTCATCTGTCAGGACAATTGAAAACTCAGCTTTCTCTCCATCCAGGGTCTGTGAGATGACTGCCTCTAAAAGTTTTTTTGGATCCTTTGCAATTTTTCTTTTCCAACGCGGGTCCATAATACAGATATCTAGCATGCAGTACCGATAAAATGAATGTCATCAATATGACGCCAATAAGTTTTCTGAACCTATTTTTTGAGGAGATCTGCGATAGTCTTGCCTATTAATGCTGGCGTTTCAGCAATCACGATACCAGCGGCTTTCATTACTCTCATTTTGCTTTCTGCTGACTCATCACTATTGGAGACGATTGCGCCTGCATGTCCCATTCTTTTTCCTGGCGGCGCAGTGACCCCAGCGATGAAACCAACTGTTGGTTTCTTTACTTTAGATGCTTTGAGCATTTCAGCAGCTTTTTCTTCTGCTGAGCCACCAATTTCACCTATCATTACGATTGCCTCCGTTTCTGGATCATCGAGAAACATTTGGATGCAATCGATAAAGCTCAATCCATGCACAGAATCTCCACCTATACCGATGCAAGTAGACTGCCCTAGACCCATTTGAGTTGTCTGTGCGACTGCTTCGTAAGTGAGTGTGCCCGAGCGAGATACGATTCCGATTTTACCGCGTGTATGAATATATCCGGGCATTATCCCGATTTTGCATTCTCCAGGAGTTATGATTCCTGGACAGTTTGGTCCTATGAGTATACTGTGAGAATTTATTAATGCATTTTTCACGCGCATCATATCGTGTACCGGGATTCCTTCTGTGATACAGACTATGAGCTCAATCTCTGCATCGATTGCCTCGAGAATCGCATCTGCAGCAAAGGGTGCTGGTACATATATCACAGTTGCGTTTGCATCTGTCTCCTTTTTTGCATGGTAGACGGTGTCAAAGACTGGTAAACCTAGGTGTGTTGCTCCACCTTTTCCCGGTGTGACACCGCCGACCATCTTGGTACCGTATGCGATTGCTTGTTCAGAGTGAAAAGTACCCTGATGCCCTGTGAATCCCTGACAGATAACCTTTGTATTTTTGTTGACTAAAACTGACATTAGATACCCTTCCTTATTAGGTTTACGATTTTTTGTGCTGCATCACCCAATTCGGATGCGGTAGTGATGTTCAGCCCTGAGTTTTTTATAATTTCCATTCCGGCGGCATGATTGGTTCCAGAAAGCCGTACCACGAGTGGCAATGTCAACCCGACGTCTTTGGTTGCCGCGACTATACCCTCTGCGATAATATCACAGCGCATGATCCCACCAAAGATATTCACGAATATAGCTTTCACACACTTATCCGCGGATATTATTCTGAAAGCATTTGTGACTTGTTCAAGGTTCGCTCCACCTCCGACGTCCAAGAAATTCGCTGGACTGGAGCCGTAGTATTTGATGATATCCATTGTTGCCATCGCTAATCCTGCACCATTTACCATACAGCCTATTTCTCCTTCCATCTTGATGTAGTTCAGATTGTACTTTGATGCTTCGATCTCTTGTGGATCTTCTTCGTCTAGATCCCTAAGCACAAGGATATCGGGATGACGATACATGGCATTATCATCGAAGTTTATTTTTGCATCCAGTGCAATAAACTCTCCCTCATCATTTTCTATTAGCGGGTTTATCTCAATTTGAGATGCATCCTTGGCCACAAACAAAGTATATAACTTTTTCACTATAGGGGCTAATGCTTTGACTTGAGTAGCACTCAATCCAAGTTCGAATCCTATTTTTCTTACGTGGAAGTCAGATATACCAATACTCGGATCTACGAAAGTTTTCTTTATTTTCTCTGGATCCGATTTTGCGACCTCTTCGATTTCCATTCCACCTTCGGCTGAGGCTACGATCGCGATCTTCGAGCTGGCCCTATCTAGTACTATGCTGAGATAGTACTCCCTCATAATGGATTGCCCACCTTCGATGTACACCTTGCGCACTCTCTGTCCTGAAGGTGAAGTTTGATGTGTAACTAAGTTCATGCCCAGCATTCTTCTTGTGGTAGCTAGCGCCTCGTCTGCGGAACGGCTAATCGCGACTCCACCAGCCTTTCCTCTACCTCCAGCATGGATTTGAGCCTTCACAGCAAAGACGCTACCACCAAGTCGTTTGAGATTCTCTATAACCTCTTTATCCGCTGTATTTTCCGGAACTAGAAATCCAGCAGGCGTGGAAATGCCATAAGAACGCAGTATTTCCTTTGCTTGATATTCGTGAATGTTCATTTGCTAGTTATTTCGAAGAGTTTCTACGTGATTGAGTACTGTTTAGCACGTAAGGTTAATTCAGGCAACATGAGCTTCATTTGTTGTGGGATTTTCTTGAAGAATAATTGCTCCGCGGATTATACCGTGAATAGAGCAAGTAACCGCACTGATTCCTATGGGATCGTTTACTGGTTAGGTAGTAGAACCCATCTTTTTGGTGTTGGAAAATCGTAGGATGGACATCAACTGTGTTGTGTTTCTGTGACTCTCATAATACAATTACGGACGGTCTCTCAGATGGCGATGTAGCTCAGCTGGTTAGAGCGGCGGAATCATAATCCGTAGGTCGTGGGTTCGAGTCCCACTTTCGCTATCCTTTCTTCTATGGACGAGCACGAGTTCCTTTCGAAAATTATTTCTGAAATTGCCGAGCCTTCCTCTCTCTCTAACGACGCCTTCGTACTTGAAGATCTGGTGATTACCAAGGACCTACTTGTAGAAGGTATCCACTTTTTTCCAGATGCGCGACCCTTTGATTTAGCTAGGAAGGCATTGCGCGTTAATTTATCTGATCTAGCTTCCATGGGTTCTGAGCCACTTGGATATTTCCTGGGTTTAGCTCTCGGAGAAAAAAATAGGAGTCCAGAGTGGCTAAAGGAGTTCGCCGATGGCTTGCTTAGCGATCAGGGACATTATTCACTGAAATTGTTCGGTGGCGATACGACAATGCATTCTGGACCACTCGTTATAAGTATCACTATGGTTGGAAGAAGATCAGGACGCATATTGACTCGTTCTGGTGCAAAGATCGGCGATAAAGTATGTCTGAGTGGTGTCATAGGTGATGCTTACCTCGGGCTGCTTTCGTACAACGGTGAACTTGAGCCCAATACATATCTTCGAATGAAGTATGATCTGCCAGAGCCTCAAATAGATGTAGGGAAGAAAATCGCACCATTTGCTACCGCATGTATAGACATCTCGGATGGACTACTAAATGATGCTGAGCACATTGCCAGAAACTCAAATGTAATGCTTATCATATACTTGGAAAATATCCCTTTGTCCCGGAGTGCGAAAGAGATACTATCTGATAATCCAGAAATGCTTCGTGAGATGGTGACTGGTGGTGATGATTATCAATTACTTTTCACGGTAGCTAAAGACTCTCCATTGATTCACAGTTTTCCAGTGATAGGTGCCGTCTCAAGCGGAAAGGGAATAAAAGTTCTTGGAGCATCGAAGGAGGAGATATCTTTTGAAAGACTAGGTTTTACACATAAATGACATTGTTTAGCACTGCATGTGTTGAACAAAGAATCGTCTGAGCATAGTGTATAGTTTTTAGTGTGTTTCACTTAGGTATTTAGGATTTCTCCTGCAACGTGAGTTGGAAATGATAAAATTTTGCATTAGTGAGTCTTTTTTTTATTTGCTAGAACTGATATCATGGATCTTTCCGAAGATTGCTCTAAAGAGATGGAGACACAAGCGCGACGATTTGTGATTGCAAATTGGAAAATGAAGGGTAATCAGCAGTTGTGTGATACCTTTGTGAAGCGTTTTATTGATTTCTCGTTTAATCCAAGGGTTGCCGTTGTGATTGCGCCACCTGCGGTATACTTGTGGCATATGGGGAATTTAATTTCCACCACTGATCTTCCGCTCAGGCTGGGTGCTCAGGACTGCGCTGTAGGCGACAATGCTGCTAATACTGGTGATTTGAGTGCTAGAATGCTCAGGGAGGTTGGCTGTAGTTACGTGTTGGTTGGTCACTCTGAGCGAAGGTCTCTGCACTGTGAGTCGAATAAATTGATCGGGATGAAGGCTGGTAGTGCTTTACATAGCCGTGTCATGCCTGTTATATGCGTTGGACAGAGTACTCGAGAGATCCGCAGAGAGGAGCTGGTAAAGCAGTGTAGAGAGTCAATTCCCATCAATAGTCGAGACTTCATTGTTGCCTATGAGCCGGTCTACGCTATAGGAACCGGTCTTGTCCCTTCAGTTGAAGAAATATTAGAGGCTGTGCTCTTGATTAAAGATGCTGTCGGAGATCATATACCGATACTTTATGGAGGTTCTGTATCTTCGAGTAATTGTTCTGAGATATTGAGCGTCGAACATCTAGATGGCCTACTTGTTGGAGGTGCTAGTTTGGATGTCGACAACTTTATCAGAATCTGCGAGATTGCAGGATCTGTATAAGAAAGGAAATAATTTGCATTATTTGGCATTCGATACGGCTCATGTTACCCTCAGGGTGTCTTTGATTGCTTGTTTTTCATTTTGGAATTCATATGGAGAAATTCACATTGATCACCTTTTACCACTTTGTGGACCTGGAAAATTACGAAGATATGAAGGACGAATTGTTGGAATATTGTCTTCGTAATAACATAAGGGGGACTATCATATTGGCTGAGGAGGGTATTAATGCTTCGATCGCTGGCGAAAATTGGAGTATTCGTGGCTTCCTATCATTTATCCAGACAGATGATAGGTTCCGTGATCTGGAATGGAAAGAAAGTCTGGTTGATTTCCAGCCTTTCCAAGAGATGAAAGTCAGGCTCAAGAGGGAGGTAGTCGCTTTGGGTGATGCAGATCTTGAAAAGATGACGGGAGCTGAAGTTGGTGAATACGTTCAACCTGAAGACTGGGATGCCTTCATTGCCCGCGATGACGTGAAGACAATAGATACACGAAATCTCTACGAAACTAAAATTGGAAAATTTAAGTATTCCATAGATCCGGAAACGACTAACTTCAGGGAATTCAGAGATTGGGTGCAGAAGTGGATCAATGAAAATAACATCAGCATGGACCAAAAGGTGGCCATGTATTGTACTGGAGGTGTGAGGTGTGAGAAGTCGACGTCCTACATGAAGAAAATAGGATTTAAGAATGTCTTTCACCTGAAGGGGGGGATTTTGAACTATTTCATAAAAACCAGGAATAGAGGTGGTTCATGGCTTGGGAATTGTTTCGTGTTCGATGACAGGGTTGCGGTAAACGAAAATTTGAAACCAGTTGAACTTGAGTGTCTGGTATGCAATCGAGTTGTTGATACCGATGATTTGAAAAATATCCCTAGAGGAAAAGTTATGTGCTCAAAATGCTCTCATCAGGAAGCTGTTAATCAATAGCGCGCTGTCTCAGTACATTTATAGTTCGAATGGGGCCTCCTAAAGTTGATCGTATCTTTACACTGTAGGCTTGCTTGATTATCCACTCATGAATCTTTGTACTCTGCACACTCGAGTTTGCTAGTAGTGTGGTGGTAATTTTCATGGAATACACTTAAAATGCCTTGGCACACGTTGGTTTTTGGATGTATTAGGATAATGAAAATAGGGAAATGAGTTAAAGATGGATAGTTTGATTAAATTAAGCATCACTGAAATGCATGCCGCTCTCATGAGTGGCGAAGTATCATCGTGTGAACTCGTCGAAGCTCACCTCAGGCAGATAGAGCAACGAAACTCAGAGTCGAATGCCTTGATCCTTGTTACTCCAGAGGAGGCAAGAAGAAGGGCAAAACTTGCCGATGATCGCATCAAAAAAAGGGAAGATATCAATATGCTCACTGGTATACCATGCGTTATCAAGGACATGTATTGTACCAAGGGATTCAGGACCACTGCAGCTTCCAAAGCACTGAAAGATTTCGTGCCAACCTATGAGTCCACTGTAACCGACAAATTGATGGACGCTGGTGCTGTGATGCTTGGTAAGGCCAACATGGATGAATTTGCGATGGGTTCCGCTAACATTTACAGTTATTTCGGAGCAGTTAAAAATCCACTCAGGGGTAAGAAGACATCTGCTTTAGTTCCGGGTGGTTCATCAGGCGGTTCTGCTGCGGCCGTAGCAGAGCACTATGCGCCTTTCTCATTGGGTAGTGATACAGGAGGTTCTGTCAGACAACCGGCATCCTATTGTGGATTAGTAGGTCTCAGACCTACCTACGGGAGATGTTCCAGATGGGGAATGATTCCATTAGCAAATTCACTTGACCAGGCTGGCATCTTCACTAGAAATGTTGAGGATAATGCAGCAGTCTTCGAAGTGATTTCGGGATATGATCCTAAGGATTCTACATGCGCCAAGCTCGAACCTTTCAAGTATGATAAAAATCCTGATATACGTGGTATGAAAATCGGCATACCTAAAGAATGTAAGGTCGAAGGTCTGGATCCGCAAATAATAAGACTGTGGGAGGAAATAGCTGATAAATTAAGACAGCTCGGCGCCGAAATCACAGAAGTACGACTGCCATGTATGGAGTACTCCTTGATGGTCTATTACGTCATATGTTGCGCTGAAGTTTCCTCTAACCTATGTAGGTATGACGGTGTGAGATATTGCCCTAATCCAGCCATCAAGGCTGAAAGTATAGAGGAAATGTATGAGAAGTATCGCTCTGATGTCTTCGGTAAGGAGGTCAAACTCAGATTGCTCATGGGAACCCATATATTGTCCTCTAATGGATATTCAGACTACTACGCAAGCGCAAAGAAATTGCAAAATACTATAGTCCAACAGTACTCCGATATTTTCGAAAAGGTCGATATCATACTTAACCCGACCGCGCCGAGTGATGCTTTCCCGATCGATGGTAAATTAGAGCCTCTGGAAATGTATATGAATGATATCTTTACTGTTCCAACGAGCGTCGCAAAGTTGCCGAGTATCTCTGTTCCTGCTGGTTTGTCCAGTGACGACATGCCTCTGGGGATGCATTTCACTGCGAATTACTTCAGCGAAAACACTCTTCTCAATGTTGCACTGGCACTTCAGAATGCTTTGGCGAACTGATCTTTTATCCCTCAAAGGGTTTTTAATCTTGTACTTCCGGTAGCATTAAGCTATAATTTTGGCACTGCGGAAGTACTAGATGTTATGGCAAAAGCGAAAAAAAAAGGTGTCACTCTTTTTAAGTTGGTGAGTAGTGCTGATACCGGTTTCTTTTATCTTGTGTATCGTAATTTGAAAAATAAACAGGAGAAGTATTCATTCATGAAGTACGATCCTGTTATACGTAAGCACGTCCTTTTCAAAGAGGCTAAGTTAAGTAAATAAATTTATTGGCGGGGGCGTGACATGGCGGAAAAAAAGCGACGCCTGTTACCTTTTCTTTTGTTACTTCCCGCTTTCATGCTGTGTCTTGCATTCGCGTCCGTGCCTCTGTATAGCCTCTTCTGTAAGGCTACCGGTTATGCGGGTACTGTCAAAAGGGTCGAGCGCTCCTTTAACCTAGCTGTCGGTACTCGGGATATCACAGTGAGGTTCAATGCGGATGTGGATAAGGACTTACCGATAAGGTTTCGTGTCAAAGATGATCCGGTGATGGTCAAACCTGGTCAGAATGCTCTTGTGTTCTATACAGTCCAAAATCTCACGGACCAGCCAATTGAGGCGATTGCTGTATATAATGTCACTCCCTATAAGGCTGCTAAGTATTTTAATAAGGTTGCGTGCTTCTGCTTCGAAAGACAGGTACTACCACCAAATAAGACAATTGTGATGCCGGTCTCCTTTTTTATTGATCCCGAAATAGAAAAAGATCCCGAGATGAATGATATACGAACATTTACTTTGTCATATACTTTTTTCAGGTACACCGAGTATAACGCAAAATGGCTGAAATAAATTTTATATCACCTTGTGTATTTTGGGTAAAAATCTTTTTGATTTTTCCAGAGAGAAGCACAAGATATTGAGCTGGTCATTCGAAAAGACAATATGTTGTTCCGCGTCTTGCCTGGACATCCTAACTGGCTGTGTTTGCCGGAAATTTAGTAACTTGATATAATGAGGACGTCCTCTAAGTTTAAGATTCTGCGGACCTTGGATCCTTTAATATTACTATGAGCATTATTAATAATAGGTTTATAAGCGCGTTTTTAGATGCGTTCCCTGTTCCAAAAAAAAAGGTGTTCGAGCCAGTTAGAAACACAGATGCTTATTTAGATAATGATAGTCTTGGTATCAGTGCAGCTGGGTCAGTTGCTTCCGAAACTAAGATTTTCGATACGATAAATGTCAGTCCCGCTCCTGTACTGGATTCAAAATTAGTGGAAGGAAAGATCACCGATTGTGAGAAGTGGGAAAGAATCACAGGAAAGTTGCGTAAATTTTACGGAGAGAAAATCTATAGAAGTTGGTTGAAGTTCCTGACCTTCGTAAAAGTAGAGAACACACAGCTAGTTCTCTCTGTCCCAACAGGCTTCATCAGGGAATGGATTATGGTGAACTATTCCGATAACATACTCGAGTTCTTCCGAATCGAGGATCGAAGCGTCTCTTCTTTGGAGATATTGATCAGGGAGGAGAAGTATAAGGAAAATGGGAATAAGTCGCTTCAAGTAAATGCTCCGTCCGTGCACATCAAAAGTGATGAAGAGAGTGTTAACTCAAGCAATAAAAGTGGTCTCGCTGATAATCTGAGTAGTAGCTTGGATTGGAATAGAACGTTCGATAATTTTGTCGTTGGAAAACCGAATGAGCTTGCTTTTACTGCCTCCAAGCGCGTCGCTGAAGCTGCTGAGTTACCAATCCCGGGAAGTAATCCACTGTTTCTGTATGGGGGTGTAGGGCTCGGGAAAACTCATCTAATGCACGCGATTGTCTGGCATATAAAGGAACATTATAAGAATCGCAGGGTCATATACTTGTCAGCTGAGAAGTTCATGTATAAGTACATCACCGCGCTCAGGAACAAAGATATGATGTCTTTCAAGCAGATCTTTAGATCCGTCGATGTGCTAATGGTTGATGATGTGCAGTTCATCAGCGGTAAAGATAGCACTCAGGAGGAATTTTTTCATACCTTTAATGCGCTTATAGAGCAGAATAAACAACTCGTTATTTCTGCTGATAGATCGCCTAGTGATCTTCAAGGGGTCGAGGAGCGTATACAATCGCGTTTGTCCTGGGGACTCGTTGCAGATATCAATCATACAACGTTCGAATTGCGCGTTGGTATCTTAGAATCCAAGCTGGAACAAATGACATCCAGGGTTGTCGTGCCAAAAAAAGTCATTGAGTTTATGGCTAGGAATATTGTTTCGAATGTTCGCGAGTTGGAGGGTGCCCTCAATAAGGTCATTGCGCATGCTGATATCACTGGTAGCGTTATTACAGTTGATTCGACTAAGGACCTGCTAGCGGATATCCTCAGGACAAACAGCGTCGCTGTGACCTTGGATAACATTCTATTGAAGGTATCTGAGTACTTTAATATCAAAATTTCTGACCTTAAATCCCAGAGGAGAGTCAAGGACGTGTCATATGCTAGACAGGTCTGTATGTACCTCTCTAAGCTCTTGACGCAGAGAAGTCTCCTAGATATCGGGAAATTCCTTGGTGGGAGGGACCATGCCACAGTCATACATGCAGTGAAGAAAATAGAAGTATTGATCAAACATGATGTCCGAGTTGCCGAGGATATAAAGATTCTCACCAAGAGGCTGACATAAATTGCTTTATAATATTTCTCGGTTTATAAGGTAACGGTAGGGTATTGTGACGTCGTTTTTATAGTGAATCTTCGTGTAGCAGTTGTTGGCGCAACTGGCGTAATTGGTAAGGAGTTAGTCAAAATCCTTGTTGATAAGGGGTATAGAAAGGAAAATATCTCCTTTCTTGCTTCCAAAAATTCCGTTGGAACGCGGATTAGTTTTGGTGAAAATGAGTCGGTCATGATAAATGATGTGAATGAACATGATTTCTCCAAAGATAGAGTAGCCTTTTTTGTTGCAGGTTCGGGTATCTCTCGTAATCTTGGGAGATCTGTTGCTTCAATTGGATGTCTTGTGCTGGATGGTAGCTCCTGTTTTAGAATGGAAGAAGATGTTCCTCTGGTGATCCCTGAAGTGAATCCCCATGTGCTCAATGAATTGCCGGGTAGTAATATAATCGCTAGTCCGAACTGCTCTACTACCCAGATGTTGGTCGCATTGAAGCCTCTTCATAGCTTAGCTAAGCTATCCAGAATATGGGTGAGTACTTATCAGTCTGTCTCGGGTGTGGGCGAGTCCGGAATGGATGAGTTATACGAAAATACAAAAAGAAGGTTTGCGTTTACTCAGCAGGGATCCAATGTCTTTCCAAGAAATATAGAGTTCAACTGCATCCCTCAGATAGGTGAGTTCGATAAGTCTGGATTTTCCGACGAAGAATTAAAGCTGATAAATGAGACACAAAAAATTTTAGAAGATAAATCCATAGAGGTGTTCCCTACTTGTGTTAGGGTTCCTGTTTTCGTTGGACACGCGGAGAGCATCACTGTTGAGTTAAAAGAGGACGTGTACGAAGAAGATGTGTACGAAATTCTCTCAGATGCCGAAGGTGTCGTGTTTTCTAGGAATCAGTACAAGTGTCAACCCGAAGTAGTCGGGTATGACGATGTTTTTGTTTCACGAATTAGATTTCATTCTCCACGAATGATTTCCATGTGGGTCGTTGCTGATAATTTGAGAAAGGGTGGTGCTCTCAACCTTGTTCAGATTCTAGATCTTCTTCCTAGAGGATCTGACCTGAACAATAGGAATGGTTCTGTATTATAGTACTACGGCTCCCGTATATGCGCCTGTAGTTACTCTAGCTCCAAGGGGAAAGTGCAGTCCACAGTCCCTCCTGATAAACGATCTTGAGGGGTAATGCTTTGTTGAATGTCCTCAAGCGTATTTTTACCAGGAATCCAAGCTTTTTCAGTTAAATTAGTCTTCTTTCCGGATTGATATCCTGGTGGCGCTATGCAATTTGATGGATCTATATTCTGCATCCTTTCCAGTTTGCATAGGTAAAATGAGAGGAACGGCATTCCGGCAAGTACACAAGTTATTGCAATAATTTCTGATATGTGTTGCTTTGCGGGGGTCATGTGATCACTCATCCAGTCGCAGAAGAAGGTGATACAAAGAACGATTAATCCTCCTATGTGTACTTTCACTATGAACGATAGCTCCTTGAAGGAAGGTAATTTGTCTGAAACCTGGAGGTTCTTCTGATATGTAATCATCCTTGGCACGTTAGTGCTTGCTAGATCAATCTTTGTATTCAGGTCAGAGTCCCTTTTTACTCCCTTGATGAGTAATTTTGATAACCCAAAAGTAAAATGCAGTAACGTTATCAGGATTAAAGAGTCTTTTATGAAACTGAAGATTCCATATTCACAATCATTGCCTCTGATAAGTTTTGCATTTACTGCACCACAGTAATACACTACTGTTGCTACTTGCATTAGTATCAGTAGCAATGCGATTCCATTACTAATATTGCGTACTGCTAGTAGTGCTCTCCTTCTTTCTTCGCGATCTAAATCCGTGATAGGGGCAAATCTCAGAAGAAGAAGTCTATCTGCGTTTAGTTTCATTGATCTCGCAAGAATGAGGAAAAATTTAGAATATTCAAAGTTCCAATACCGAGCGCTAGGAATGATCTCCAATTATAAGGCAGATACTTTTATTTCTGAGTAAATATCCCGAGTAGTTCATAAAATCTAAATTCTAGGAGTTGATCTAGGAAGAATTCCTTAAGATTGTGTGTAGAATTTAAACATTGCTATAGCAGCAGCACTAGAAACATTAATACTATCAAAACTTTCACAAGCATGCATTGGGATAGCGAGTACCTGATCACATCTGGATTTGAGTATTGGGGATACACCTTTCCCTTCTGATCCAAGGATAAATACTGTTTTATCAGGTAATACCTCATTAGTGATCTTGGATTGTGTATCTCCATCCAATGCGTAACAGAAGTAGCCACTATCTTGTAGGGTCTTTATTGCATTTCCGAGATTACTGACACTGCATATGGGAATACTTTCGAATGCACCGCTGGCAGCTTTTGCAATGATTGAAGTTTCATCCGGTGAATGTCTTTCTCTCATAATGAGGAAATCTACACCAAATGCCTTGCTCGATCTTATTATATTCCCAACATTGAATGGATCAGTGATGTTATCCAATATGATCACCAACGAACGCTTCCTTGTTACGTGAAGAACTTCCTTTAAATCAGGTTGGGTGAGTTTTTCAGCGACTACTGCAATTCCTTGATGTAGCGCATCTTTGCCGCAGATTTTTGCGATGCGGCGATTATCGCAAAATGAAATATTCTTCATTGCGGATGGATTCAATAGTTGACAGTATTCTTTTCTTCTTTCTGTTGAGATGAAAAGTGAAAATATACGTCTATTAGGGTTATTCGCTGCTGCAATTGCTGCATGTTTTCCGAATATTACGATTCTTTCCTGTTGCACTTGTTCGTTAGAGTGTTTAGAATTGACAACGACTGATTGTAGCAAGAAAAGTTTTCGCGTAACAGTTTTTTATTGGGAGGGATGGCTGAGTGGTCAAAAGCAGCAGACTGTAAATCTGCCGACGTGAGTCTACGTAGGTTCAAATCCTTCTCCCTCCAGTAGTTTTGTGCGGGTGTAATTCAATGGTAGAATATCAGCCTTCCAAGCTGGTTGTGTGGGTTCGATTCCCATCATCCGCTCTTCATTCCTGTTTTTTGTTGGGTCTGTTTTATCGTTTTAGAGGCTTTTGGCTCTTCCAATTGTTGCGGTTTTGGGTAGAATGTATTTGTATGAAGAAAATTAGGATAAAACTCAGGTCGTTCGATAGCGGTATCCTGCATCGCTCGGCTAAGGAAATTGTCATGGCAGCCAAGCGCAATGGAGCGTTGGTTTCAGGGCCGATACCTTTGCCTACTAGGATGAGTCGCTACACAGTGAATAGGTCTCCTCACGTCGATAAGAAATCCCGTGAGCAGTTTCAGCTTGGTGTGTATAAATGTCTACTGGAACTTTCTAGTTTCAATGCTCACCTTCTGAGTACTTTCACTAATTTCCAATTGCCTGCTGGTGTCGATGTGAGTGTTGAGGTCAGGGATGAGTAGGGTTGGTTTGTTATTGAAAAAAGTAGGCTGCACTTCCGTATATGACGATAAGTGTGCCGTTGTTCCGATTACCCTTTTGAAGTTGGAGGAGAATGTTGTTCTTTCGAATGAGGATAAAGGGGATTCCGTGGTTGTGAAGCTTTCCTTTGGTAGAAAGAAACTGAAGAAGCCACAAGCTGGGTATTTTAAGAAGCTTGGCCTCGATGGCGGTGGGAGGATAGTTGAATTTCGCACTTCGCGTAAATTCGCTCCGGAGCCGCTTAAGTCGCTTACCGTTGAGCATTTTCGTCCTGGCCAGTACGTAGATGTTGTAGGTACTAGTATAGGTAAGGGTTTCGCTGGGGTGATGAAGAGACATAATTTTGCTGGACTCCGAGCTTCCCATGGTGTCTCGATTTCTCACAGGTCTGGTGGTTCTACCGGGCAGTGCCAGGATCCTGGGAAAGTTTTTAAGGGCAAAAAGATGGCTGGTCATATGGGTGCCGCGCGTGTTACCATTCAGAATCTGTTTGTGCAACTCGTGGATGTCGAAAGTGGCCTCATAGGGGTTCGTGGGAGCGTTCCCGGTTGTAAGAACTCCTATGTTTTATTGAAAGATGCTTTGAAGAAAGGTTTATTTGTGTGATGAGTAGCGTAGAAATAGGGGTGCTAGATTTTCAGACATCCGGCGTTTCAGAAACCGTGAAGGTGGGCTCTGCTCTTTTTGAGGCACCCTTTCGTCCTGATCTGATGAGTCAAGTGATAAATTGGCAGCTTGCTAAGAGGCGTGCCGGAACTCATAAGACCAAGGGTATCTCGGAGGTCAGTGGTACTACTAGGAAGCCGTACCGACAGAAGGGTACGGGAAGAGCTAGGCAGGGTAGTTTGCGTTCTCCTCAGTTTCGTACCGGGGGCGTGATATTTGGACCAGTCGTCAGGCAGCATGGCTTTTCTGTGAATAAAAAAGTAAGAAATCTTGCTCTGCGCTCGGCTCTGTCTCTGAGATTCTCTGAGGGTCGGCTGTTCGCTCTGAGGGATTCTAATTTTCCTGAGCCTAAGGCTTCAGAGTTGGCGCAGTGGGTCAGCGCTCATGCTGAGCTGGCACGTGGAAAGAAACTTTTAATAGTCATTGATCAAAGGAATGATGCGCTTCTCAGGGCTGCATCAAATCTTCATTGGGTCAAGGTTCTGTGGGCTTCCTCTGCTAATGTATATGATCTTGTTTTGTCGGATTTTGTGTTGCTTGAGAAAGCTTCTATCGATGTGTTGCTTGAGAGGTTATCGCAATGAAGTGTATTAGCAGCCCTATCGGGCCCTTTGTTCTAACTGAGAAGTCTTGTATATTGAAAGATTCTTTTGGAAAGATTTCATTCTTCGCTCCTGTCTCCGTAGATAAAAAGCAGATTCGGTCTGTTTTTGTGGAAAGGTTCAGGGAATTGAAGGTGCTTGCTATAAATTCTATTGTGGTTAAAGGCAAATTCAAGCGTTTTAAGGGGAAATTTGGTAGACGCTCTGATAGGAAGAAGTTTGTTCTGACTGTTGAGGGTGGCGCTGGACTTGATTTGGATAAGTTATGAAGGAATTATGGCAGTAAAAGATTTGAAACCTTTCAATTCGTCCTCTAGAGGAGCAGTGCTGATTGACTACTCTACCCTCTGGAAGGGCGCTCCCGAAAAGAGTTTGTTACTACCTAAAAAGTCTCATGCTGGTAGGAATAATGCGGGGCGTATTACTGTTCGACATAAAGGTGGAAGGCATAAAGTACGCTATCGCCTAGTGGATTTTAGGCGTTTGTCCGGGAGTAGTGCTTCGCCTTTTTCTAAAGCGATTGTAGAGCGCGTGGAGTATGATCCGAATAGAACGGCCTTCATTGCACTTATAAGAGGCGTTGAGGATGGCGTACTTTCATATATCATAGCGCCTGAGAAAGTGAAAAAGGGTGATGTCATTTCAGCTGGCTTGCAGGATGATGTGTCACCTGGTTCCTGTATGAAGTTGGAAAAGGTGCCTTTGGGTGCTATGGTCCATAACATCGAACTTAAACCCGGCGCCGGTGGACAGATTGCTCGTTCTGCTGGTGTTTCCGCATGTGTCGTTGCACGCGATGGCAATTATACTCTCGTTACTCTCCCCTCCGGAGAAAAACGATTGATTCTCTCAGCTTGTCATGCTACGATTGGCGTCGTCTCAAATTCAGATAAAAAAAACGTAAAGTTGGGAAAAGCTGGGCGATCACGATGGCTAGGTATCAGGCCTTCCGTAAGGGGCGTCGCAATGAACCCTGTAGATCATCCTCTCGGTGGAGGGTCTGGAAAAACATCTGGAGGTCGTCATCCTGTGAGTCCCTGGGGATTTCCTACCAAGGGCAAGAAAACTAGGAATCCTAACAAACTGAGCTCGAAGTTTATAAAATCAAAAAAGAGGTAATGTATCTTTATGCCTAGATCTGTTTGGAAAGGTCCGTTTTGTGATAATTATGTTATTAAACTTGCCAGGAGAGCTAAGGGTAATCCACATGCTATGATCAAGATAAGATCTAGGCGCTCGGTCATTCTTCCTGCTTTCGTCGGATGTACATTCGGTGTCTATAATGGAAAGGCTTTTGTGCCAGTTAAGGTTAATGAAAATATGGTGGGCCACAAATTCGGTGAGTTTTCCCCAACCAGAACATTTAACGGTCACAGCGGCGATAAAAAGGTTGGTAAAAAATGAGGGCTACGTACAAAAATATAAAGTCTAGCGTGCAAAAGATAAACTTAGTCGCTGATTTGATTCGCGGGAAAAGTGTCAGTCTTGCGAGATCTAGACTCTTGTTTTCGAAAAAGGTTGCTGCGAGAGCAATTTCTAAGGTGCTCATGTCGTCCGTCTCAAATGCACAGAACAATTTTAGCGTCGATCCAGATGTATTGTATATTAAAGAGATTTCTGTTGGTAAAGGGATGTCTCTAAAGAGATTTTCGGCTAGAGCCAGAGGTAGGTCTGCTTCTGTGAGAAAGCATTATTCGAACGTATCTATATTGCTGGGAGTTTTGGATGGGTCAAAAGGTTAATCCAGTCGGATTTCGTCTGTGTGTTCATGATCTGCATGATTCGGTTTGGTATGCTAAGTCTTCCGATTATGCGAAGACTGTCGCTGAGGATTGTGCGATCACCAGGTATTTCAGTACTGAATTTGCACATGTCGGTGTGTCTAGAGTGCTGATTAAAAGGAAGGGGTCGGTATGTGATGTGACTCTTCATTGTGCAAAGCCTGGTTTGATGATCGGCAAGAAGGGCGCGGATCTCGAGATATTAAAATCCAAGCTAGCTAAGAAATTTGGGTTTGTACCTAATTTGAATGTAGTCGAAGTCAAGAAGCCTAATAGCAGTGCTGTGTTGATCGCAAAAAATATTGCTTTCCAGTTAGAGAAACGTTCTTCGTTCAGGAGGGTTATAAAGAAAGCAATTGCTACTGTAATGAGGGAAAGCGATGTGAGAGGTATAAAGGTTGCTTGTTCCGGCAGGCTTTCAGGCGCTGAGATTGCTAGAACTGAAGTTTTTAAGGAGGGCTCTGTTCCTCTGCACACTTTGCGCGCCGATATTGATTACTGGATTGCTGAAGCTAATACTAGTTATGGCGTAATCGGTGTCAAGGTGTGGATCTACAGAGGCGATGTGTTTAGAGTGTAGGGTTGTTGATCTAAGATGTTTGCACCAAAGAAAGTAAAGCATAAAAAATTCAGGAAAGTGAGATTCTCACCGGCTAGTTCTAGAGGTTCCGGGCTTGCGTTTGGTGATTTCGGGTTGAAGGCTGTGGGTAGTGCTCGGTTAAACGGTAAGCAGATTGAGTCAGCGCGGCGCGTCATCACGAGGATTATATCTAGGGCTGGAAAATTGTGGATTAATGTCTTTCCTGGTATACCGCTCACTAGAAAGCCTACAGATGTTCGGATGGGTGGTGGTAAGGGATCGGTTGATTCCTATATTTTTCCAGTTTCACCTGGAAGAGTGCTCTTCGAGTTGAGTGGCGTCGACAAGACTGTGGCTAGGCTTGCTTTGTGTAAGGCGTCTGCTAAGCTTCCATTTTCTACTAAGTTTATCGAGAGAGCGGTGGTTGATTTATGAAAATAGCTGATCTTAGAAATATGTCAGTCGCTGAATTGCGTGGCTTGCTCTCCTCTATGAGGTCTGAGTTGTTTAATTTGAGTCTCAAGCCGCGAGGCCTTTCTGGTAATGCAAGAAGTTCCAGAAGGTATATTCGCAGGGGTGTAGCTCGGATATTGACGTGTTTAAAGGAAAATAAAAGAGGTTGATGTGTCTGCGTTAGTATTAGAGGGAGTTGTTGTTAAAGCATCCCCGGATAAGACAGTTAAGGTGGAAGTAACTCGCAAAGTCTTGCATCCTAGGTATAGAAAGGTGTTGCGTTTATCAAAATCCTACCTTGCCCATGATGCGTCAGGGTCTGTTGGAGTCGGTCAGACCGTTAGGATTCGTTCGGTTAGTCCAATCTCCGCTAGGAAGGTGTGGTTGGTGGTTTGATTAGGTGTCTTGCTTTATGATAAAAAAAGAAACTATATTGGATGTGGCTGATAATTCGGGTGCCAAAAAGGTGCTGTGTATTGGTATCTCTGGATCGCGGAGAACAGCTTCTATAGGTGATGTAATCGTCGTTTCTGTGAAGAAATGTGCCCCTTCAGGTAAGGTGTCAGCAGGTTCCATATATAGAGCAGTCGTGGTGCGTGTCAAAAAGAGACTTCCTTCCAGTGTTGTCGTATTCAGTGATAATGCGGTTGTTCTACTGAATCAGCAGAATGAAATGATTGGAACTAGGGTCTTCGGACCTACTGATAGTCTGCTGAGAAAAAATAGAGGTTTTGCAAAAATCTCTTCTTTATCTCAGGAGGTCTTTCAATGAGAAGAATTGTAACTGGCGACCAAGTCAAGATCATTTCTGGTAGTGAAACTGGAAAGTCGGGTGTCGTCCAAAAGGTGATTACTTCTTCCTCCGCGGGCGTATTGAAACAATATGTAATTGTGTCTGGGATCAATCTCCGCAGGTTTGTGAAAAAAAGTCAAGCCGGTAAAAGATTCGAAACCAAAGCCTGCCCAATTTCTGCTTCAAATGTTGCGCTTGTTTCCGGTGCAGTGTTTTCCAAAGTCGGTTTTAAGCTTAAAGACGGAGTAAAAAGGCGATTTCTCAAGAAGACTGGTGAGTTTGTATAGTTAGGTGTAATATAGATGCTCGAGGATGAATATCAAAAATTTATCTCAGATAAGATAATGAAGGCTGTCGGTGCGACTTCTATTATGAAGGCTCCACGACTTGAGAAAGTCTGTCTTAGCGTTGGTTTGGGTGCTGCGAGTTCTGATGATAAGCTCTTAAAGTCAGCTGTGGATGACCTGTCTTTGATAGCGGGTCAAAGGGCGGTTGTTACCGTTGCTAAGAAGTCGATTTCGTCATTTAAGTTGCGTAAAGGCTTCCCGGTAGGATGTAGAGTGACCCTCCGCAAAAGGAATATGCTGGATTTTATAAATCGTCTTTTGTATGTCGCTCTCCCAGATCAGAAAGATTTCACGGGGTTTACTATGCAGAATTTTGACGGGCGTGGCAATATGGCTTTCGGTATGAAGGAGCATATAGTTTTCCCTGAGATAGATTTCGATAAAGCCTATCGCGTTATAGGAATGAATGTTGTGGTCGTTACAACTGCTCCTACTGATGCTCTTGCGCGTGTGTTATTGTCCTGTTACGGGTTTCCTTTTCGTGATTAGCAGTTAAGTTTATGGTGTTTTTATGGCAAAAAAGTCGTTGGTAGTAAAAGATGCGAGACGGAGAGAATTATCTCTTCGATTGAGGGAGAAAAGACAGAGTATACGTAAAATGCGCAACGACAAGAGTATTTCTTTGAAGGAGAGAATTTCTTTTCAGGCGCGCCTTAATTCTCTTCCTCGTGACACTTCTCCTGTTAGAAGTAAGAATAGGTGTGCTATTACTGGAAGACCAAGAGGTTATTATCGTAAGTTCGGTATCTCAAGGATACAACTTCGAGTGTTAGCTAATTGGGGCAGATTGCCTGGTGTCGTCAAGTCTAGTTGGTGATTTTTGGAGAATTTTAGGATGTCAAATAGTTTGATTGCTGATGCTGTTGCCAGGATTAGAAACGCTCAGTCCGCTAGGCTCAGGGAGGTGGTTATTTATTATTCGCGCTTGTTGGTGGATGTCGCCTCGCTCTTGGAGGACGAGGGGTATATTTCTAGCTATGAGGTATTCGAGATAAGACCGTCAGTAAAGAGGATTGTTCTTAGGCTGAAGTATTATGCCAATGCGCCGGTTATTAACAAAATAAAACTTTTTTCCCGACCTGGAAAAAGGATGTATTCAAGTGCGAAAAATATACCGAAGTTCTATGGAGGATTAGGTATTACTGTGCTATCGACTTCTAAAGGTGTTTTGCCTTCGTATAAGGCTATGAGTTTCAATTGTGGTGGTGAGTTGCTGTTTGGGGTATACTGAATATGTCTAGAGTTGGCCAGAGTGTTATCGATATTTCCGGGTTGAAGTGTACGTTTGATCCCAGCATCAGTACAGTAAGTCTCTCTTTCGGAACTGCGACGTCCGAGCATGTCCTGCCTTCCGGTATAACCTGTGAAATTGATGGGAATTGTATGCGTCTAAAAACAGAAGATACCTCTGCTTCGGTTTTGCTCGGATTGCATAGAAGTCTCTTGAACAATGTTGCCTCCGGATTGAAGAGTAAGTTTCAGCGTAGGCTGTTACTCAATGGAGTCGGGTATAAGGCTGAGGTCAGGGGTAGATATCTGATCCTGTGGTTGGGCTATACTCACAATATAAAATATTTTATTTCCAGTGCTGTCTCTATCACTTCCCTCAAGCCAACAGAGCTTTTGATCGAGAGTTCCGATAAGCATATATTGGGTCTGGTTGTATCGGACTTGTGTTCTCTAAGAAAGTATGATCCCTATAAAGGTAAGGGTATATTCCCAAGTGACGTTGTGATGCTTAGAAAAGAATCAAAGAAGAAGTGATAGTTTTTGTTGTTTATTATGTATTCGAAGTTAGATAGACAGAGAAGGAGAGTCTCTAGGTCCCATTATAGGAAAAGGGGGAAACTTCCTTTCCGTTTAGTGGTGTCTCGTAAGAATCGTAATTTTCACGTACAGTTGATTGATGACATAGAAGCCAATACGTTGTATCATGTCTCCACGCTAAGCAAGGGTTTCTGCAGAAAGGGTGGTGTCTTGAATTCAGCCGTCGTTGGAGATCTGGCCGAGTATTTTGTCAAGCACATACCTGAGTCACTTAGTGGTTCTAAAGTTGTGTTCGATTGTGGTGCGTCAGCTTATCATGGGCTTGTTGCTCTCTTCGCAGAAAGGGTAAGGGAGTGTTTGGAGTTTTAAAGTATTTGCTAAAGCATGAAAAAAATAGATTATAGAAATTTAGAGCTACTTGAGAGTGTCGTTGATGTTGCTCGCGTCAGTAAAGTGACGAAAGGTGGTCGCCAGTTTTCTTTCAGGGTTGCAGCCCTAGTTGGAGATAGGAAGGGTTGCGTAGGTTATGCCGTGGCCAAGCACGATGAAATGCTTGATGCAAGAAATAAAGCTGTAAGAAAAGCAAAAGGAGCTATGCGTTATTTCCATTTGAAAGCTGGTAGGACCATCCATCATGATTGTTTTTCTAAACTTGGTGCAAGCAAGCTTTTTGTTAGGCCAGCCCCAGAGGGTACTGGGATAGTTGCCGGTGGTGCAGTGAGAAAGTTTTGTGAGATGCTCGGTGTGTCTGATATCATTGCTAAGTCTTATGGCTCTTCAACGTCTGACATTACTATACGGAATGCTATCAAGGCATTCTCATCCATATACCCTCCTAGATACATAGCTAATAAGAGGGATAGGAAAAAATCGAAGTTTACTAGAGATTCTGTTGTCCAATGATAAAGATTAATAATATCTTGACTTCTCTCGTGGTCCGCCGCTCTAAAAGGTGTGGCAGAGGTATAGGTAGTGGTAAGGGAAAAACATGTGGCCGAGGGGTCAAAGGTCAGGGTTCTAGAAGTGGTGTGTCACTTTCTCGCATGGAGGGGGGTCAGCAATCGTTCTTAAGAGCGCTCCCGAAGCGAGGTTTCCGGCCTTTGAATAAGAAGATCTACTCCATAGTTAGTGCCGAAAGGATTGCTAGTCTTGTGCAGTCGGATTTGTTCGATTCCGGTGAGAGACATCTATCTAAGGAGATGATGTTAAAATGTGGGTTGGTTAGGGAGGGCTTTCCAGTAAAAATCTTAGCTTCTCACAATGTTTCACTGGCGGAACTTGGCTTATTATCGTGCGAATATGATAAGGCTTCCTCCGCAGCAAAGCGATCTTTTGGGTTTGTTCAATGAGCCGCGTGAATTTTGATCCATTTTTTTCCTCCAAGGATCTTATCAATCGGGTATTATTCCTTCTGATGGTCCTTGTTGTCTATCGATTTGGTACCTTTATAACTCTGCCGAGTGTCAATCCAGCTCGTGTATCCGAGATTTTTGCCGCTAACCTTTCGTCTGGCGTGATAGGTATGTTTAATACATTCTCCGGAGGTGCACTGGGAAGAATGACTCTTTTTGCATTGAACATAATGCCTTATATCGTTTCTTCGATAATTGTGCAGGTCTTTTTTTCTATGCTTAAGAGCGAAGGTAAGATAAGTTCTGAGTCTATAAGTGAATCCAAGTTGTCTTTCTACTCTAAAATTCTTGCGCTCTTCCTTTCAGTTTTTCAGGGTTTTGTGATCGTCATTGGTCTGGAGAAGTCGCAGGCCTTCATAGGGGGAAGTACTGAATTTTATTCGCTGCTAAGGTATCTTTCCGTTTTGAGTTTAGTTTGTGGAACGTTTTGTCTCATCTGGTTGGGTCAGCAGATCAATACTAAGGGTATAGGCAATGGTATTTCAATGATTATTTTTACCGGTATAGTTGCTGAGATGCCTTCTCTCTTCGGTAATTTGTTTATGGGGATTGGGTTTTCTGGTTCCGGCCTCTTCAATATCCTGGGTAGCCTGTTTTTGTTCACTTTCATCGTTGCTCTGATTGTCTTAGTAGAGAGATCATATAGAAATATCCCAGTAAGCTATCCTAGGCGTAGGAACTGGGGTGCCATGTATGATTCTTCGTCAGGTATACCAGTGAAGCTAAATGTCTCTGGTGTGATACCTCCTATCTTTGCTAGCGCTTTGATTCTGTTTCCGTTGACGCTCGCAAATTTTTCATCCGATGGCTGGTTGGGTGGATTCTTTATAAAGTACTTTTCTGCTGGACAGCCTCTTTATTTCCTCTTGTATTCAGTGCTGATAGTCTTCTTTTGTTTCTTTTATAGCGATTTCGTCTTCAATACAAAGGAAATCTCTGAGTCACTTAAAAAAAGTGAGGCAATAGTCGCTGGTAGAAGACCAGGAGTCTCAACGAAAAATTATTTAGATTACGTCTTAAATAGGATTACGGTCATTGGTGCTTTATATCTTGTCTTTGTTTGTGTTGTGCCTGAAGTCTCCAGAAATTATTTCGGATTCAATGCTGTTGTTAGTGGTGCTAGTCTGTTGATCATTATCAATGTCATTACAGATTTGATAACACAAATCCAAGTACATCTTTTTAGTTCTCAGTATGCTTCTTTTGCGAAAAAGGGTGGTTTAGTCTTTAATAAGCGATGAATTTAGTTGTTTTTGGACCTCCAGGTTCTGGAAAAGGAACTCAGTCTTTGCGTATTTGCTCGTATGTCACAGCATCTGTTGTGGATTGTGGTAAGCTTCTCAGGGGGATTCGGCTTTCCCAGGATCAGTTGAAGAATTTAAATTCTGGTGATTTGCTCTCCGATGACTTTGTCATACAGGTTGTGAAAGATAAACTGAGTCACCTAACGAAGCTAGGTAGTAACTTCATTTTGGATGGATTTCCTCGTAGTATTACTCAGTGTAGTGCTTTGTTTGATATGTCCTCTGAATTGGAGTTCGAGATCTCGTGTCTTGTGAAATTCGAGTTGTCTGAGAAAACTGTCTTCGAGAGGCTTCTCGGAAGGCTCGTGTGCAACAAGTGTGGCGATCTTTATGATACTTCGTTTGGAAAGTGTCTATCTTGTGGTAGTCTTACATATAACAGGCGTCATGATGATAGTAGTGCTGAGGCAGTGAAAAAGCGACTCCTCCTCTATAGCGCTGTCGAGAGAGATATTGTAGACTTGTTCAAGTCGAGAGGCATAAAGGTCCTGAGTATCGATGCAGACCGTTCTGTTGATGAAGTCGCTACTGATCTTAGAACGCAACTTTTGGTTTTCATATAATTTGTTTTGTTTGTGTAATTTATGAGATTTTTAGGAGTAAACTTACCGGATAATAAAGCCGTCGTAGTTGCATTGACTTATATATATGGAGTAGGATTTCCAACATCCAGAAAAATTTGTGCTGCTTCTTCCGTCAGTGAGTCTGCTAAGTTGTCTGATCTGCAGCAGGGACAACTAAATGCTATCATGACTTATATTAAAAACGAGATCCCTTTTGAAGGAGATCTCAGAAAGTCTGTTGCTTTTTCCATTAAGCACTTGATGGATATAAAGTGTTATAGAGCTACAAGACACAGGAAAAACCTGCCGGTCAGAGGGCAGAGAACTAGAACTAATGCTCGTACCAGAAAAGGAAGAGTTAGGATTCCTGTAGCTGCTAAGAAGAGAGTTTAGGGTTTAGTTTTATATGAAGGAAAAAAAGAATATAGTTTCGGGGAATGCCCATATTATTGTGACTTTCAATAATGTCTACATCAGTGTCACTGATCACCAAGGAAACGTCCAAGGATGGGCTAGTTCCGGGTCTGTCGGTTTCAAGGGTAATAAAAAGTCAACCGCCTATGCCGCACAGTCTGTTGCTACCACTCTGATGGCAAAATTAAGACGCATTGGTCTTAGAATTCTCAATGTTTATTTAAGTGGTTCTAACCCAATTAGGGAGGCCGCACTTCGCGCGATACGGAACGCTGGCGTTGTAATTATATCTCTCCAGGATATGACACCCGTCCCTCATAACGGCGTTAGGTTGAGAAGGAGACGTAGAGTTTAATTTTTTATGATAATCATGTTCTTATTTGACCCTATATAGTTGCTATGAATTCTACTTTAGAAAAAAGTTCTTCCCTTGATAGTATCTTTTCTTCTCCCTCCGTTGTCGTCAACCAGATTCGCAATGGCTACTCAGCTGAGTTCATCGTGGAGCCACTCTATACAGGATTCGGGTTGACCATTGGTAATGCAATGCGCAGGGTCCTCCTGTCATCGCTTGGTAGTGTCGCTATAAGTGCGATTGGCATAAAAGGGCTGACTCATGAGTTCTCATGCGTCCCTGGTGTGAGGGAGGACTTTTCTGATCTTGCCCTAAATCTGAAAAAGGTGGTTCTGCGTAGTGTTTCCGGTGTGAAGGAGGGGTGTTTGTATCTTTCAGTGAGTGGTGCAGGGCCTGTTCTATCCGGGATGATTTCGCCGAGTGATGATTTCGAGGTAGTAAATACTGATCTGCTGCTATGTAATGTTGCGGAAGGTGCATCCCTGGAAATGAAAATAAAAGTTAGTTGGGGGTTCGGATATGTATCGTCCGTTTCCGTGAAGAGGGATGAGTATGATCTAGAAGGTTTCGTCCCAATTGATACCACATATAATCCTGTCAGGGCAGTGAATTTTGCAGTTAAACCAACCGGAGTTGGGGGTTTTGTGGGTTATGATAGATTGATTCTATCAGTCGAAACGAATGGAGCAATTGATCCTAAGGATGCTGTACTTGAAGCGAGCAGGGTACTTGCGACTCAGGCAAAGTGCTTTTTGAATATAGCTGATCCTAGTCTTGATTCTCGGGCTGTGGCCCGTAGTAGTGCCGAATTGGAGGCCAATGATACGAATGATCTCTTGTCCGCAAAGGTCGATCGATTATACCTATCTGCACGCTCCAGGAAGTGTTTGAGTAATGAGAATATAGTGTATATAAGGGATTTGGTTTCTAAAACTGAGGCTGATCTCCTTAAGGCACCAAATTTCGGAAGACGCTCTCTTGATGAGGTGAAAAAAGAGCTTCTTAGCAAGGGCTTGAGTCTTGGTATGAACATTGATTCCTAGCCGAGTGGCTCTGGGGTGATTATGTATATTTGTTGTTTTTGTTTATGAAGCATAGAGTAAAAAAGCATAGATTGGCAAGGAATTCTTCGCACAGGATGGCCTTGATGTGTAATTTATCGATTGCCTTGATAACGCATGGGTGTATCAGTACTACCTTGGCTAAAGCAAAGGCTCTCAGGCCCTTTATCGAAAAATTGGTTACTAAAGCCAGATCTTCATCACTTTCTTCGAGGAGATTGCTAATTTCTCGCATTAAGAATGAGGTTGCAGTATCAAAGCTTATTGATGAGGTTGCAAAGAAATACTTGGACCGTCCCGGCGGGTATTGCCGTATTATGAAGAACGGCTACAGAGCGGGTGATGCGGCTCCTATGGCTGTGATAGAGTTTGTCTGATTAGTGGTTTCCTCTACCAATACTATTCGTCTGAGAATTTTTTCAGGAAATCTCTTAGAGATTTCAGTTGCTCTATAACAGATTCTGCCTCTTGATACTTTGATCTGCTCTCAAGTGCCATAGCTGCACCTTTTATTGTCATTCCCTTAACGTGAAGGAGCTCTTGTATCTTTCTGATAGTGTTTATATCACTTCGAGTATATAATCTTTTTCCTGACTGCCTCTTCGGATTCAACAGCTTGGGGAACTGTGTTTCCCAGTATCTGAGAACATATTCCTTTAGTCCAACGATCCCTGCAGCTTCCTTTATAGAGTAATACAGTTTTTCCTTCTCAACACGAAACATACAGTATTAACAAAAGTACAATCAAACTAGCAATTGCAGCAAGCAGATCATCGAACATCACTCCGAATCCGCCTCGCATACTTCTTTGGACTACACTTATAGGCCAGGGCTTTACAATGTCAAAAAATCTGAATAACAAAAATGAAAGAATACATAAAACCAGAATCATTGTGTTACTATATCCACGAAAAATGTAATTCGTGAATAAGATGAGTATTGTCTGAGCGACGAACTCATCTATAACTACATTCCCAGGATCTCTCACAGAATAGAGCATCTCGTATTTATGGCAGCTGTATGTTCCTAGAGCAAAGAGCAACACGGAAGCAATCAGAATAGATGCAAGCGGGAGATCGAGAAATACAATCAGTGGGAATAGCAAGAAGACTGCTGCACTTGCAACTGTTCCTGGAAAAGTGGTGAAGTTACCGATTCCAAAGCACGTAGCGATCTTTGTGAAAATACTTCCCTCCTTATTTTGCATTTGGCGCTAAGACTATGAAGAAATTGTTGTTATTTTGGACGACTTCCTTTTCTAATTTAGCGATTTCAGAGCCGATTTCAGTTATGACTTTATTGAGCAAGTTCAGCGCGAGATTCTTATTAATCATCTCGCGGCCGCGCAATCTCACCACTACCTTGACCCTATCCTCATCCAACAAAAATTCTCTGATCTTCTTGAGCTTAGTATTTAAATCGCCTGCGCCTATACACTGGCGCAACTGAATCTCCTTTATAGTCGGCGATTTCTGTTTTTTACGTTTTAGATTAGTATCCTTTTTTATTTCGTACTTATACTTTCCGTAATCCAGTATTTTGCATATAGGAGGGACGACAGTCGATGAGACTTCTACTAGATCCAAATTTCTCTCTTTGGCTAGTTGGAGTGCGGCTGCGATTTTCATCACCCCAACGAACTTATCATCTGCATCTATTACTCGCACCTCATTGTCGACAGTTCCGGGACGCCACACAATCCTTTTATCGTCGCTCGCTCTACGCGATTCGCGTCCAGCAAAACCTTTCTCTTTACTTTTCAAATTTACTAAACCTCAATTTTCTTTTACACTAATATCACTTCTTTACTTAAGATTTAACTCATCCAATACTTCATAAAGCGCATCATCCACACTTTTATTTTCAGATCTGAGGGATCCCAATCTTCTCACCGAAACAGCGTTACTCTGAGCCTCAATTTTACCAATAATCCACAGTATTGGAACCCTTCTGGTGGTGTGGTGTCTGATCTTATAATCGATTCTCTGATTACTGAAGTCAAAGGTAGTACGAATATTCTTTCCTAAAAGTAGCTCTACTATTTTCGCGGCATGATCCTGTACCTTTTCAGTGATAGTTAAGACGCAGACTTGTACCGGTGCGAGCCACAGCGGAAACTTTCCGTTATAATGCTCGATCAGTATACCTATGAATCGCTCAAATGTCCCAAGCACTGCTCGATGCAACATCACTGGATGCTGTTTTCTACCCTCAGCATCCACATAGGTTGCACCTAGGCGTCCAGGCAAGATGAAATCGACTTGCAGGGTTCCGCATTGCCACTTTCTGTTCAGGGCATCAGTTAACACGAATTCTATCTTTGGGCCGTAAAAAGCGCCTTCACCTGGATTTATGCCATATTCCAATCCTGCTTCTTCCATTGCTGACTTCAGTGCATTTTCAGCTTTATCCCATGTCGTGTCGTCTCCTAATCTGACTTCTGGACGGTCTGAAAACCTGATCTCTGTTTTACTGAATCCCAGCTGCGTATAGATCTCCTTTAGCAATGCACAGAATGCAACAGTTTCAGGGCAAATCTGTTCCGGGGTGCAGAAGATATGTGCATCATCCTGGACGAATCCTCTTACCCTCATCAATCCGTGCAGGGCGCCTGAGGCTTCATTTCTGTGGCACATCCCGAACTCCGCGAGACGCAGTGGTAAGTCCCTATAACTTTTTATGGATTGTTTGAAGACTTCTATATGTGCTGGGCAGTTCATTGGCTTCAGCGAGAACTCTCCATCGACTGAATCGATTACGAACATATTTTCCTTGAACTTAGCCCAGTGACCTGATTTCTCCCAGAGGCATTTACTGAACACGATTGGTGTCTTTATCTCGTGATAACCGTAAGCCTTGAGTTTTCCTCGGATGTAGTCTTCTAATATTCTATACAAGATCAGACCACTTTCATGCCAGAAAACTTGACCCTGCGCCTCCTCCTGTAAATGAAAGAGTTCCATATTTTTGCCTATCAGCCGATGATCTCTCTTTTTAGCTTCCTCCAGGAAAGTGAGATAATTATCTAGCTCTTCCTTTGTTGCCCAAGCGGTACCATATATTCGCTGCATGGAGTCGTTTTTTGCATCGCCTAGCCAATAAGCTCCGGAGACCTTGAGTAGTTTGAAATGTTTCAGCCATCCGGTTGATGGTGCATGTGGACCTCTGCATAGATCCACGAAACCATCCTGTTTATATACAGAGATTTTCTCTCCGATAGGGATCTTATGTATCAATTCTACTTTATACTTTTCACCATTTTCTTGGAAGAATACAATTGCATCATCTCTCTCCCACTCTTCTCTTATGATTGGATAATCTTTTCTAACTATCTCAGAGATCTTTTTCTCTATATTCTCCAAATCCGATTCTGAGAAGCTCCGTCCTGATGAGACATCATAATAGAATCCATCCTTAATAACAGGGCCGATCCCTAATTTGGCTTCTGGATACAACTCTTGTATAGCCTGTGCCATGATATGAGCCGCATCATGTCTGATGATTTCCAAGCCATTATCACTATCCAGTGTGATTGGTTCTATATGGACACTCTTGGTGACAGCGAAAGAGAGATCAACTTCGACTCCATCCACGAGTGCCGCCACAGTCTTGGACGAAAGATCAGGGTCAAACCGTGAAACGATTGCGCCTACAGTTTCGCCGACAGACACTTCCATATGGGAAGATAGAATGGTTGCAATCAACATAATGCTTCGTGAGCGGCAGGTCCAAACTGAAGCAACGCCATGGACACAAGAAAAGTATAAATGTAAAAATGATCTCGGTGCGATTCGAACGCACGACCCTTTGATTAAAAGTCAAATGCTCTACCGACTGAGCTACGAGATCAATCGATAGGAATTCTACAATGAAAGGACCCAATAATCAATTAGAATTATCGTCATAAAAGGATCTCATTCAGAGCAATTCGGATAAAAGTTTTTGTCTTTTTTTATTTATGAGCAGTATATTTCCATCATCTTCCTGGACACACATGTCTAGAGTATTAGAGGTGGGCTCATCAAAGAATTGCAGTATAGCTAGAATTTTCCTTACCTCGGGAGATCCATGGGGATCTTTGCTATTATTCAAATTCTCTTCCAGCTTAGAGAAGAAAGCAGCGGAATTTTTCGCAACTAAGCATATTTTTCCATCTATCATGCTTCTGCGACCAGTGGATAGACTAATTGCACCATTGAGGTTGCAACTATATTCTGGTGTGACAATGCTGACCTCCCGTAGATTTACGAGGTAGACAGGGTCGAGGACATTCTTACTCCCCATTGATAGGTCAACATTGATCTTTCTCATACTCTCATCGACTTTTATGAGAAATTTCGTTGTTTTTTCTCCATGATCTGTGACGCGCTCAACTCTTAAATCAAGATCGAACAACAGTGCAACGTCCTCTACCTGATTAGCTTGCGTATGACATTCAACTCCTTTCTGTAGAATCGAAAAAACATTAGTCGCTGTATTTTCGGAGTTCTGAGTTATCACAGCATGTCTGAGGTTTTGGCAGTTGAACTTGTTATTCTTGAATATCCATGTAACAGAGGAGTTTGGATTTTCCACTATGAGTTCGTTACCGTAGAGTTTTCTATTGAATGTTAGGCTATCGAAAGTGACAGAGATGGTTCCAGAAGATGTTCTAATCTCGAACGTTGGTGTAGAGAAAGTAACTAGAGACTTTCCTTCTAATAGTCCTGCAAGCTTATAGTCTGAGTATCTGAGTGTCGCGGATTCATTTATGCTACGAAGGATCTGCGATTTAAGAGACTGCGTTGAATAAAACCAATATCCAACAAAACCTGAGGCAAGGAAAACAATAAGCAGTAGACTATACAAGAAAAAATTAGTTCTATTCATGGCTGGACTTCATCAAGTTACTTTATATTTCTTGTTGCACTTGGCAATCTAACTTTGATTCCATCTATACTTTCGTTCATTGTTATTTGGCAGCCAAGACGCGACGTAGATGCCAAACCAAATGCAAGATCGAGCATATCATCTTCTTCTCCAGAGATTGGTTCTAATTTTTCGAACCATTCCGCATCGACTATTACGTGGCAGGTAGAGCAGGCCAAGGAGCCTTCGCATGCTCCCTCCAGATCTATATTATTCCTGTGTGCTACAGTGAGGATAGTTTCCCCCTCCTGAGCAAAGCAGTGATGCTCCACACCATCTGGCGAGATGAAAGTTATATTTAAATTCTTTGACACGCTATTACTCACTATTAAGATCCAAATTCATTTCTCTGAATAAAAAACTCAACCTTCTTTTTAGAAAGGGATCTACAATCTTTTCTAATTCTTCTGTGCTTTCTCTGATTTTAATGCTATCACACTTTTCCATACTTGCTTCCACTGTTTTGGTGTATTCAGCGATTTTCTCAGCTTCATTCCCGATAAGTAGGTTTCCATTTTCCTTTATAGCTCTCCTTACAACTTTCAAGACCCTATCTGCATGACATTGTGCTTCTATGACGGATCTTTGAGCCACATCCTCTTCCAGGTTTGCGAATGAGTCTCTGATCATTTGATCTGCGATATCTCTATTTAAACCGTAGTGAGGATTCACTTCAATTTCTTGTATTTTTCCAGTGATGAGTTCTTTTGCGCTGACTTTCAATATGCCATCCTCATCTATGCTGAATGTCACCTCAATTCTTGCTTTACCTGCAGGCAGTGATGGTAGTTCGTTCAGTGTGAATTCGGCGAGTGATCTGTTATCTTTTGCGAGTTCTCTTTCCCCCTGTAGGACATGTATCTTAAACGAAGTTTGTCCATCGACTGCATTTGTAAGTACTTGCGATTGCCTTATAGGAATAGGGCTATCCTTCATGATTATTCTTTCAATTGTTCCATCTAGTGTTTCTATGCCCAGGGATAGTGGTAACACATCCAGTAGCACTATTTTCTCAGGGTTTCTGCCATTCAAGAAACTCCCAAAGAGCGCTGCGCCCATTACCACGATTGTCTCTGGATTAATTCCAGATATGATTTTTTCCTTCCCAAACAACTCTGATATCTTTCTGTGAATTAGACCTATTTTAGTGGAGCCTCCAACTAGCAGTACACCATCCACCTCAGCGACTGGAATATCACTTGATCTAAGGGCGCGCTTTAAGATGGCGATTGTCCTATCTATATCTTTCTCTATTGTTTTTTCGAAATCTTCCAATGTGACATCAATGCAAGCATCATTCTCCTGATAACTGAAGTATCGCACTATTCTATCTTCGTGCGCTAATTCCTCTTTGATTTCTTTGCAGAAATCCAGAAAATGCACTTTCTCTTCCCCTGAGAGATGTAGCTCATGTTTCTGAATTAGGTGTTCCATCAATCTCAGATCGAAATCATCGCCACCTAGATGATCATCGCCGTCGCTGCAGGAGACTTTGAATATGCCCCTGTGAAACTCCAAAATCGAAATATCGAAAGTTCCTCCTCCGAGATCATAAACTACGTATTTACCCTCTTCTCTTTTTTCATCGATTCCGTAGAACAAGGCCGCAGCCGTCGGTTCACTCAACAGACGTATTACATTCAGGCCAGAAATTGTTGCTGCATCCTTTATTGCGCTACGTGAGGTGTTATCAAAGTACGCTGGTACTGTGACTACAGCATTTCTTACAGCGTGTCCCAGATATTTCTCTGCACTTTTTTTTAGGCTGGAAAAGATCTTTGATGCATATCCTATAGTGAGTGCATAGTTGCTCTGAGGGTCCTGTGTCTGAGTATTGATGGTACATGCATTGGGTATCACGAGGTTTTCCTTCGTTGCTATTATCCTCTTGATTGAAGGGATGTAATTCTTATATTTTTTTGCCTCTTTTCCGACGATGATGTTCTTATCCTGCACTGCAATCAGAGAGGGGAGGAAATTTTTCCCAGATTCTTGCGGTATGACTACACACTTTTCATCTTGGAACACGCTTATGAGGGAGTTGGTTGTACCGAAATCTATTCCCACAATTATTTCTGTACAAGTTTTTTTTGGTTCCTTAACTGTTGTGAGTTGCATGAATTCTATTCCTTAGTTTTGTAATATATTTCAGTGCTACACGGTGCGAGTCTGCGATTCCGTATTCTTCCTTTTCGAAGGCAGTTTCCATGAGTTCCAAGTGTACTTTATACATCTCCTCGACTGCCGTGACGGTCTCAGGAGATTCCTTCTCTGCAAGCTTTTCCTCCAGCTCGATGATTTTAGATAGAAGTTCCATAGGAGCGCCATTTGTGAAACTCCTGAACCCTCCTAATTCCAGCAGATGCTGAGCCCTATTTACAGGATCCTTTAGGAAAAAGTATGCCTTATTAATCTGCGATATTTTATTGTCGCTCTGATCATCCTCTCTGAGTTTTTTTTGGAGTCTAAGGTATTCATTTTCCAGTTCACCGGGACTCAGCTTAAATCTCTGTTTCAAGCCCAGAATTTCGAAATAATTTTCCTTTCTATTTTCCATTGTTTGTAGGTCACTCAGTAATAGAAACTTTTACCACATCCACATCTAGCTTTCTCTCCTGGATTTTTGAAAACGAACCCACTTTTGAATTTTGTCTCCTCATAATCTATGTAAGTACCTAGTATCTTAAACATCGTCTTAGGATCGATGAATATCATTATCGTGGCACCAGATTTATCTACATATTCCACGACTTCATCATATTTCTGAGGTTCATCAACGTATTCCATTTCATATTCGTTGCCCCCGCAGCCCTTGGAGACTAGGGCTACTTTTATCCCAAGTGTGGACTTGCCTGTATTCCTCCTGTTTTCGATAAGCTCGCTGAGTTTTTCCAAGGCTAAGGCACTGACGGTAATTGGTTGTTTTTTCACATTGACCTGAATCAGTACACGATCATCCTATTACTAATTGCGGTTGACGCACAAATTGATTATTCAGTTACTCTCCTTTTCAGGATTACCATCCTCGAGTGCATTATAGCCCTGTTTTTCCTTGAAGTCCCTGATTGCTGCTTTTATTGCATCTTCTGCGAGCATCGAGCAGTGCATCTTGATAGGAGGTAGGTTGAGTTCAGAAGCGATTTCAGTATTCTTTATTTTTTCTGCGTCCTCCAGTGTTTTGCCGATTATGTATTCCGTTGCCAATGAGCTCGATGCTATCGCAGAACCACAACCAAAAGTCTTGAATTTTGCATCGACAATACAACCCTCATCATTGACTTCGATTTGTAGTTTCATTACGTCTCCACAGGCTGGAGCACCGACTACTCCAGTGCCGACATTTTTCTTTTTTTTATCTAGAGCGCCGACATTTCTCGGGTTATTGTAGTGATCTAGTACGGATTCGCTATATGTCATAAATATCTCCATAAGTTAAATAAATATCATCATTTTTCGTTTTAGTGGACATCCCATTTTATTGAATTTAAATCTATTCCCTCTTGCGCCATTTCCCAGAGCGGACTCATTTCGCGCAGACGATTGATCTTCTCTACAACCAGCTTACCTGCCATTTCTATCTCCTCTTCAGTATTGTATCTGCCAATTGAGAATCTTATCGAGGAGTGTGCAAGATCATCTCCAACACCAAGGGCTCTGAGTACGTAAGAGGGCTCCAGAGAGGCCGATGTACAAGCAGAACCGGAACTCACTGATATATCAGTAATGGCCATTATTATTGATTCCCCCTCCACATAGGGGAAACTTATATTCAGATTGCCCGGTAATCTTTGTTCTGGATCACCATTTAGTACTATATCGGGTATTCCTGCCTTGATTATCCCGTACAGCTTTGTTGACAGATATTTTATCCGATTATATTCCTCCTGCATGTTTTGCGCAGCAATTTCCGCTGCCTTTCCTAGTCCAGCGACCAGTGGTGTAGGGACAGTCCCGGAACGCATACCTCTCTCCTGGCCCCCACCATTGAATACTGGAGTTAATCTTATTCTTGGATTTTTTCTGCGTATGTAGAGCGCTCCGACTCCCATTGGGCCATATATTTTGTGACCGGAGATACTCATTAATGAGATATTCATCTCCTCTACATCCAGTGGAATTTTCCCAAATGCTTGAGCGGCATCCGTGTGAAAAATAACAGATGCTTCTTTACATATCTGTCCGATCTCCTTGATAGGCTGTATTACACCTATTTCATTGTTTGCAGCCATTATGGATACCATGATAGTTGAATCCTTAATTGATTCCCTAAGGACATCTAGATCAACGATTCCATTTTTCTGTACAGGTAGGTAAGTCACTTTAATACCGATTTCCTCTAGATGCCTACAACTATCGAGTACACATTTGTGTTCGGTGGCTACGGTGATCACGTGATTTTTCTTGTCTGAATGGTAAAAAGTCACTGCACCCTTGATTGCTAAGTTATTCGATTCTGTTGCGCCGGAGGTAAAAACAATGTCCTTAGGAGAGGCATTTATCAGCTGTGCTACCTTTTCCCGCGCATTCTCGACTGCTGCTTCGGCTTGCCACCCGTATATATGTGTCCTTGAATGCGGGTTACAAGGTGCTTCGAAGAACTTAATCATCTCCTTTAGAACTGCAGGATCAGTTCTTGTCGTGGACTGGTTGTCAAAGAATACCGGCAAATCCATTTTTGTTTCCCTAATTGAAACTATGTCATAGTCAACTTAGACAGCTGAATTGTACAATATTTCCCATATGGATACAAGTTTATTCACATCTTCTTCTGTGTTTGAGATTCCTAGACTGATCCTAATTGCTGATTTGGCCATTTTGTGATCAAAGCCCATAGCGAGCAGGACATGAGAAGCCTCTGTTTGTCCGGACGAGCAAGCTGAGCCATTACTGACGCATACTCCATGTATATCGAAGTGCATTAATTGTGTTGCACCATCGATTTCCGGTATGATGATACAACTGGTATTTGGGAGTCTTTCGCTTTCCTTGCCTACCACGACAGCTGACTTCATTCTAGACAATATTTCAGACTCCATGTGATCTCTCAAGAATCTTATATTCTTCATACTCTTTATGGAGGCATTAATAAAGGTGGCTGCTACACCAAATGCTGAGATCGCTGCAATGTTCTCCGTTCCCGAGCGTAGACCTTTCTCCTGATTGCCTCCCAGGATGAGTGCCGTTAGTTCCGCGAATCGTGATTTTTTATAGACTAGTGCCCCAGCTCCAATGATGCCTCCCATCTTATGAGATGAAAGTGTTATAAAATCTGGTTGCGTCTCGTTAAATCGACAATGAATTCTCGATACCGCTTGTACCGCATCAGTGTGCACAAGTGCTTCATGCTTTTTCGCTATATCCAGGAGCAGATCTAATGGCTGTATTATTCCGGTCTCGCTGTTAGCAAGTGATACAGAAATAAGTGTTTTACCAGGTGCTTCCTCTAGAATTCTTTCCAAATGATCCAGTTTTATAATGCCATTTTTATCTACATCTACTTTTATTGGATTTCTTGCGGCTCTCAGTACTGAACTATGATCTGTGCTGCAGACTACATGCCTATAGTTGCCCATACTGTGGAAGACCATATTATTTGCCTCCGTCCCAGATGAGGTGAATACCAAATCATATTCCTCATTGAGGTTTAGATGTTTTTTTATTGCTCTCCTGGATTCTTCTACTCTCTCTCGTGCGACCTGGCCCTGCCTGTGAATAGAAGATGGATTATATGCTGTCCTGATAATGGAATAGGCCTTTTCCACTGCATACCTAAGCGGTGTGGTTGTTGCATTATTATCCATGTAGATGATGATTTCCTGTGGCTTCTCATTAGCAACAGCCAAACTAGGGACTTCTTTTCTAAGAACATCATTGGAGATGATATCCTGGATCGTTATGGATTCGAAGAAGTTATTGAATTTTCTTTCGAGTATGGACCACAGATTGTGTGTATAGCATTTCTTATCGCCATTCGTGCAGCTTTGATGACCATAGCCATCGCATCGAGTAATTTTTGCGTTATCAGTTACAGCCTTGATTATTTGCATCAAAAAAATCGTATCTGGATCTTTTGCTAACTTGTAACCCCCGCCGGGCCCGAGTAGAGATTCTAATATTCCTTGCTTTCTTAACGATGGTAGTATTAGTTCGAGAAATTTCTCCGATATGTTCTGTCTAGATGCAATCTCCGAAGTTTTGATGTATTTTCCTGATACAGCATGCATTGCTATATCGACAGATGCCATAATTGCATATCTTGCTTTTGCCGTAAGCATGATTCTTTATATTACCTGATACACGGAAGCCTCATCCATTGTAGCAACTTTTTTCACCTTCCGAGTAGTATTCTTTGATAAATTCTCTTTTAAAAACTAGGGCATTATCTTTTTTCCTCTTCCTGCAGGCAGAACAGGAGTACAATGCTACTAGTAGAAACTCGGTGTTCTGCTACTTCATCCGGACGTTACGATCAGATTTGGAAAATGTGATTTCCTGTTCCCAGGAAGCCTTATAATAGCTGAAACGTCGCAACCAACTACAAGATGATGCTAAAAGTATCTGGAGTAGGGATTCTATTGAATACGCGATTCTTATTGCTTATCATTTCCAAGTAGATGGTGAAAAGGCGCTTAATGCAAAAGTTAGTTTGCAATGGACTCATTTTCTTATTTTTCGCCCCGACGCTCTCTCTGATCTTGCCTTCCTTCAATTCCTATGAGCCCGGTGGAGTGTTCAATTGGCTGTTGGGGGAGTATGTCCTCAATACGTTGATAATACTCTCTGGGGTGGGCTTCTTGACATTCGTATTTGGTGTCGGAGCTGCTTGTGCCGTCACTTTCCTCAGATTTCCTGGGCGCGGACTTCTGAGGGTGCTTCTGTTTCTCCCTCTTGCGGTTCCTGGTTATATTACTGCTCTTTCGTACGTTCAGTTTTTTGATTTTTCTTCAGATTTTTCGCTTTTCTTCAGAGAGGTTTTCGGATTCAAACATTTGTTCAGGATACAGTCTCTGTACGGCGCAATCTTCGTGATGAGCGTTGCTTTCTATCCATATGTGTATATGTTTTCCCTTGCCAGAATTACTTCTGCTGGCAATTTTGTAGCCATCTCCAGAAGTTGTGGTAAATCCTTCCTCGCAACGATGCTAGAAGTCGTAATTCCAGTAGCTAGACCGGCTATCGTTGGGGGTCTTACTCTGGTTTTGATGGAAGTCATCTCTGATTTCGGGATAATGCAGTTTTTTGGTTTGCAGACCGTCGTAACCGGCATATATCGAAAATGGTTCTTGCTCAATGATGTGATAGGTGCTTCGAGATTAATTCTATTTTTGCTGACCTTCGTTGCACTGATGATCTTCCTTGAGAAAACGTCGAGGCAGAATGCGTTCTATGGGAACGGAGTGGTAAACTATGACATTAATCCGTGTTGGTCACTGACGCCTCTCAAGGGCATGACCGTAACCATTGTATTATCACTTCTGCCGCTTTTTGGTATTGGCTTTCCTATTTTCTCACTGATATCCATGACGCTGAACGCAACACCAGATTATCAATTATTTTCCCTGATTATTGGAAGTGTTCAAATTGCTTTATTCGCATCCTTCTTGACCATACTGATAGCCTTCTTCTTTGTCTACATGAAAAGGAAAAAGAAGATAGGAGCTGCACTTTTTCAGATGTCTAATCTCGGATATTCGATTCCCGGTCTGGTAGTGGGAATGGGAATAATAAACTTCTTTACAAGTAGTTCTTCGATACTTTCGTATTTTACATTCTCCGGCTTTCAGATTCTCACCGCTGGGACTTTCACTGCATTGATGTATTCGTACATTTTTCGTTTTCTCGCCTTGGGTTGCAACAGTATACAGTCAGGAATAGAAAAGATACCCTCTGAAATCTCATGGACTATGAGACTCGTTGGTAAAAATAGTTTCCTGGACGCAATCCAAGTATACTCGCCAATGCTGATACGATACTTGGTCAGTGGTGTTATACTAATCTTCCTTGATACCCTTAAAGAGCTTCCTGCTACTCTACTGGTTAGACCTTTCAATTTCGAGACGATGTCCATTAGGGTCTATGAACTCGTCGTAGATGAGAGGTATAACGATGCTGCAGTACCTGCTTTAATTATGACTGCGATTTGTCTTGCTGTGATACTGTTCCTAATAAAGAGTATGTACAGCAGAGGTTTGCACAATCGGAAAAAAGGGGCTAGAATTGGTTGTCTCTGCGATGTTTGTCTGAGTAAGAATGAGTGTTAGGATAGAGTACTCACCTAGGGTTGCGTTTGGTTGCCGTAATACAAGAATCTTAAGGGAGTCGGGTTTCGTTCCAGCTGTTGTTTATGGTGGTGGTGCTGAGACTATCAGTATCGCTTTGTCTGTCCGCGAAGTGGATAAGAAGATTTCGAGCTTGATGAGTAAGACTGTCGTGGAGTTGTCATGCGGTGATGTTGTGCATAAGGTCATTCCAAAGGCATATGAGCTCCATCCGGTTACTTCTGCTGTGCTGCACTTGGATTTTGTGTTTGCTAGCGACAATGTTTCGAAGTTTGAGGTGCCTCTCAACTTCATAAACAAAGAGAAGTCTGAGGCAATAAAACTCGGAGCCGTATTGAACATCGTGAGAAGGACAGCTCTAGTTAAATGCTCCTCTTCAAATCTACCGAAAAGTATACCCGTCGACATTGAGCATTCTAAGGTTGGTGATTCGATCAAGCTTTCTGATCTTATGTTCGCGGATGGAGTGACGCCTATCGCAAAGGATGCCGATTCTGTAGTTGCTACAATCGTAGGTAAAAAAGCGAAGGGTGGTGCTGCGTCTACTGCCGGGGCATAGATAGAGTTCCGGTGTCTCAAGTATTTGTGCTGTGTGGCTTGGGAAATCCTGGTCGTGATCATTCATCATCTAGACACAATCTCGGCTTCATGCTTGTCGACTACCTCAGAAATAGCTTATCTTTCCCTGATTTTGTTAGCAATTTTTCAGGATTCCTTTGTTTCGGGGTTACCTCATCCATAAAATTATATCTCTTCAAGCCAATGACTTTTATGAATAATTCAGGTTTTCCGCTCGCCCGGCTTGTCAATTTCTATAAAGTGCATCCCTGTAATGTTTTGGTCTTCCATGATGATGCGGATCTGGGTTTTGGCAGAATAAAAATAAAAAAAGGTGGTAGTTCCGGTGGCCATAATGGATTGAAATCGATAGATTCAAATCTGGGACGTGATTACTGGAGGTTTCGTTTCGGTGTTGGTAAGGAAGAGAATAGCAATTTAGCTAAGTATGTTTTATCTTCTTTTACTGAGTGTGAGATAGGGCATCTGAATAAAGTGTTTGAATTCATTGCAAAGAATATTATACTACTGCTCTCAGATATCGAGCGACAAAAGTCCACTTTTTTGATGGACTACATGTCTGTACTTAATACTATTTAATGAATTGCATTCATAAGCTTGAGACCTCAAGAGCGTTCATCCTCATGAGTTCCTGCGATTCTTTTTCTGCTGCGATAATTGCGAGGTTACTTATAATCGGTAACACCTTATTGCTTTGATAGTTCTTTGTGCATTCCGCGAAGAGCATTCCAGCGCTATTGAGATTTTCTCGTCTGTTGTGTCTGTCATTGTAGCGCTGTATAAAAGCAATTTGCTCCCCCAGTACCGAATACATAAGCACTTCAGAAGGATGACTGTTATATGATTCAATAGTCTCTATTCCTTCCTGTACGATTATATTCGTGACTGAGGTACTTCCTTTTGTTGTTTTCAGTTTATTGCGGTTTTTCTTATTCATGTTCAGGACATCTTTGCTGTTGGTTGCGGTTGAAATTCCTATCCCATAGCTTCCACTATTTGCCTTGATAAAGACGAAGGGTTCGGATTTTATCTTATATTGTTCATATTTTTTTTGTACTTTTTCTATTATTTCATCTACTGTATCCGCGAGTTTTGAGAAAGTTGCTTGCACAGTGAAATCGATGTTATTACACTCCTTGGAATATGGATGCAGAAGCCATGGGTCGATATCGAATGCTTTGGAAAATTCCTCTACAACCTTCTGGTAGTGCGAGAAGTAGTGACTTTTTGTTCTTCTGTACCAGCCTAGCAGTGGTGAGGGGATACAAGGTTGTATGATATTCGAAAGTGTTTCTGGATCTTCCGAGATCATATCATTATTCAGAATAACTAGATCTGGAATCACATTATCTTCGATTACTATATGGTTTCCGCTTCTATGAAACTTAGTCATTTCTAGTTTCTCTATTCTCTGGTTCGCGAGATTACCTAAGATGAGCTTGTTTCCAGCTATTTCGAGTATTTTTTTCAGGGCTAGTACGTTACTGAGATATTGCGAATTTCTCGTGTGACTCTCTGTGATTAAGAGAATGATTTTATTAGTATAATGCTTAGCGATCAAATGAGCTGCTCGCATTTGACTTTCTTCGCTGATTATATGGAAACCAGCGGGAAACATATTCACATCTACGGGGGCGACTTTGAAACCTGCATTTCTGATATCTGCGGATAGGTAAAATAAACTTCTCGTACATTTACTCTGGCACCACCGTGCTATTTCCTCGGAGTATCTAAGAAAAGCTGAGAAGTGTGTATTCATTTAAGACATTATATCCGAACACTCTTAGTGTTCCATTTTACAGAATAATGGAAGGGAAGCGAACAAATTGTATCAATAACGCTGAGGCAAATCTAGGTGAAAGCATTTATCCTGCGCTATGCGATCAGCAGTGATACCTAGAGCGGATTCCTTGCTATGCTAGAGTAAACATACTTAAATAGCTCTCTCTTATCGGCTCCGGATGGAACCAACCGAATCTTTTTTTGTGCTTCCCTGGGTAGTATGAATTTTCTTCTGTGTAATGGCTTGATATGTTGGACATCGTTGTACCTTTTTCTTAGTCGGTGGACGTTCGTAATCTTACTCGATTGTAAAATAATGATCGTATCGCAGATTTTATCCGCGGCAATTTCGAAGAGAAGTGGAATATCTAAGACTATGATACGTGTATTGTCTCTTTTGCAGAGCTTTATAAATGAGGTCAGCTTTGCTTTTACATTGGGATGCACAATCTCTTCGATTTTTTGTAATAGAGATGGCTGTCTTATAATGGCAGCGAGGAGTCTTTTTCTATCGATGCTACTCTCTCTGATCCCAGTACTTATCGCATCGTTAATTGCCCGAGTTACAGATATGTCATTCTGATAGAGCGCATGAACAACTTTGTCAGCATCAAAGATCTTGCAGCGGAAAGTGCGTCTCAAAATTGATGAAAAGTATGTTTTTCCAGAAGCAATGTTGCCTGTCACACCTATTATTCTCATTGCTGGAACTGGGCTTTCAGGATTTTCTTGCGTAGTGAATTATCTTTCCTGAATAGGGCTATAACACTGTTCTTGCGATCTATCGATATTCTTGCTTTTTTTATATTTGTGAAAACTTGGGCATCCAATGCTGCCATGACTGGACGTCTATCTGGATAAAGTACATCTATTTCTATAATGCTACTGTCTAGTAGCACAATACTTCTACATTGTTTCGGTATGAAAGCATTTATAGTTGTTAAAGTAATGCAGTTTGAATCCAAAGCCAGAATTGGCCCGCCTGCCGCAGCGTTATATGCTGTACTTCCGACTGCAGTTGAGACTATCACACCATCACCGACAAAATTTTCTATTAATAACTCGTCATCCACGGATATCCTGAGCTTCGAAGCCTTCCCATGATTTCTTAGAATATAGAAATCATTAATCGCAGTACCTGATATGGTGCCGTTCTCATTGGAGAGTTCAGCTTTTAATATGTTGAGGTTGTACTCTTCAGCACTCTCTATATCCGCTAAGAGCTGATCAGAGTGGAACTCATTCAACAGGAAGCCTACATTACCACAATTTATTCCATATACCGGAATGTTGTTCCCCATCCTGCGACGCAGTGTGTCGAGCATGAATCCGTCACCGCCCAGTGCAAGTATCAGAGAAGCTTCGATATCTGCATATCTATCTATCTTTTTTATCCCGTAACGCTCCTCAAGTACGGATCCAACCGATCGCGCCTTTTCCGCCCCTGAGGAAGAATAAACCATTTTTTCCAATCTATTTTTATTCCGCATTGCCTGTGAGAATCTTGTCAAGCTGAGCGCTATCATTTAAGCGATTTAGATCATCAAAGCCACCTATGCACTTTCCGTCTATGAAGATCTGAGGAACAGTTCTCCTTCCTCCAGATTTTTGAGTCATTTCAAGCGCAAGAGTCGGATTATCGCTGATGTCTATCACAGTATATCCAACTTTCTTCCTATCGAGTAAAGATTTGGCTTTTTCGCAGTATGGACAGGTCTTTGTTGCATATACAATCACTCTATGGCTCATAGTACTTCTATTAGTAAGTAATCCAGGATATCTAATCTTAGATCGGAAGAAATATCAACCTTCATGGAGGCCTTTGTATTTCCGCTTTGTTGCCGATCGAGCTAATAGCTGGTCTGGATAGGGCCCGTACAGAGTCCGAGGTGACGCGTTGATATACATCGGGGAAAATCACCTGCAGAGAATCAAAAACAACAGCAGAGCTACAGAGACAAACTGTAGAAATACTCTTAGGATCATCAGCTTATTGCCGTAATTCCTATCCAGGGAGAGCATACTTAACACTCCCGCAATCAACACGAAAAAAGTCGCTGCGATCAGGAAAAGTAACTGAAACACTATCAGTATTTAAGGAAAGTTCTCAGCTTTATAGATCGACTCGGACTTCTCATTTTCCGTAATGATTTAGATTCAATTTGTCTGATACGTTCCCTGGTGACATTGTAGAGTATTCCCACCTGCTCTAATGTGAGGTTGGTACCCTTATTTAGATCGATCTTGAGAGATTTTAGATAATGTTCATCTTCTGGACTGTGTACCGTGTTGCACAGGCCGAACCTATATCTAAGAATCTTTTCTTCCCTGGGAGAAAGCATAGAAAGTGCTTCATCTAAAACCTTGCGGAGATTCTTAGACAACACTACATCCACTTGATTGATGGCGTTTTTGTCTTCTATAAAGTCCCCAAAAGAGCCGCTATTATTATCATCTCCCACAGGTGATTCTAGACTTACAGGGTCCTGATTTACTTTCAGCGATTTCTTGACTTTATCTACTGAGATTCCAAGCAAGGATGCAATTTCTTCCACTGTTGGCTCCCTTCCATTTAGGTTATATAACTTTCTCCTTGTACGCATTACTTTGTTTGCTGTTTCGTGGATGTGTACAGGCTTCCTCACGATACTTCCACAGTCTGCTATCGCGCGAGTGATCGCTTGCCTACACCACCAAGTAGCGTATGTCGAAAATTTATGTCCTCTTCTATGATCGAATTTATCTACTGCTTTCATTAATCCGATATTTCCCTCCTGTATGAGGTCAGGGAATGGCATTCCCCTATTTGTATACTTCTTTGCAATTGAGATAACTAGTCTGAGATTGGCTTCGACCATCCGATGCTTCGCGACATTTGCATTATCGAAGTGAGTGGTAATCTTTCTGATTAGGAATTTAATAGTATCATAATCCATTCCTTCTGCAGATTCTATTTCCCACACAGGTTTGAGGAATTCCTCTACTGAAAAATTGGGATCACTGATCGCATATTTTGTTAAAAGAGAGCGCAGGACGCCCTGATCTAATATGAGGAGTTTCTCTTTAACTATCTTACTACGGTCAACGCCGTGTTCAGAGAGATAGGTCAAGAGTTTCTTTTCCCGATCAAGGATGAGATCATGTTTTGCCTGCAGTGTCGCGAACAATCCGGAAAGAACCTTTGGATTGAGTTTCATTTGACTCAAACTACTCACAAGAAGTGAATGCAGATTCTCATATTCCGCGTCTAGTACGATATCTTTGTTGGAAATCTGTACTACCTGTTTATCCTTTATTCTCTCTAGGGCAGACTGGATAGTTGTTCTCAGATGCTCGAAGATCTCGAACACTCTTTTCATGAGTTCCTCATCGGACATCTGATTTGCTTCATCTAATTTTCCATCCGCACTGTCGAAGAGTTCATCACTTCCTCGTTCAGCATCTTCCGTCAGTTCACTTTTCAGTCCGGAGTCGGATTCTATTACTTCCCGTAGTGAAACACTTTTTTCTTCGAGTCTGTTACCTAACTCCATTATCTCCCTGATCGCTGATGGGAAAAGCAACATTCCGGATAGGGATTCTGATTTTTCTGCTAGGATTGTCTTTGCGATCTCTACTTCATCTTCTCTGGACAGGAGCTTTACATAGCTCATCTCGCGCAGGTATAGTCTGACCGGATCATCTGTATGACCTAATATTCCTGCAGCTTCGTCCTCTTCTTCTTCCTCTTCTTCTTTAACCCCATCCGTTAATTCATCTTCCTCATCCTTTTCTAGGATATCAATTCCAGATTCCTCGAGTTTACTGATCGCTTCTTCTATGCAATTCAAGTTTTCGAAATCTTCATCCGAAAACGAATTACTCAGTTCCCCGTAGGTGACAAATCCCTTTTTCAGCCCCTTAGTAATTAGAGCTTTAACAATCTGATGAAACTTAGAACTATAACCTTCTGCCATAACTATAATATAACCACTCTACCTCTAGGGACCAAACACTGAGACTTTTCCCGAAAACCACTACTGTCACCTGGAGAAGTTAGGACGAATTACGAGATAATACTCAATTGGCACAACTTATGCATCCACTTCTGACGACCAACACTATCTCATTAGGCTTGGACCGCAACATTTTACTTGAGATTGCCTGCATTATATCATCCTTGACTTTCTTTTCTACACTTCTAGCATTTATTTTTCCGGATGCATGACTTCCAGTTAGATGCTTCACAACATCCTCTGCAAATTTCAATTTGATTCCCTTGCCTTCAAGAAGTAGACGCATCTCGATTATAGACTTATTTATTATTTTTTCCAAACTATTTTTATCGAGTCGATTGAATACTAGTGCTAGATCCAATCTGTTTAGCAGTTCTTTAGTGAAAAACTTAGCGAACTGATCTTCTCTATCAATTTTGACGCAGTCTTTGCTGAATCCTAAGTGATTACTTTCGATGAAACTTGAGCCGACATTTGTCGTACATATCACTATGCAATTTTGGAACTTACTTTTTCGTCCCGTGCTGTCTGTGATACATCCATAATCCATGATTTGGAGAAGTATATTTTGTATATCTTTGTGGGCCTTCTCGATTTCGTCGAACAGTATTAAGGTGTTCCCATGCTTGAATAATGCTTCGACCAGGAAACCACCTTTGTCATGACCCACATACCCTGGAGGTGCGCCCAGCAATCTGGAGACGGAATGACTTTCCATATATTCCGACATATCAATCCTGACGAACTGCATACACAGATTTTTTGCGATTTGTTTCGCTAATTCCGTTTTTCCGATACCTGTTTCACCTCCGAAAAGGTAGGTTCCGATAGGTTTTTCGCCTTTCAAGCCGAGTAGGCCGGGTCTCAGTGAATGCACTAATCGTTCTATGATTTCATCTTGATCATAGATTACTTCCTTGAGATTTTTTTCCAGGGACTTGAGCATATCCTCGACAGCGCAGTTAAGTTGCGCGATAGGAATATTAAAGCGTTTTGCCAATGTCTCTCTGACATATTTTACATCTATCTTTCTATCTCGTCTTTTGTTTACCTTTGATGAATCTGCGTTATATGAAGCTCCTAAATCATCCATCAAGTCGATAGCTTTATCCGGAAACGCTCTACCTGGAATATAACGATGCGCTAAGTTCACTATTTCATTTAGCGATGTCTTCGTGTAGCGGACCCTATGGAAGTCTTCATAGTATGCTTTTGCCCCATCAATGATACTTAGGGTGTTTTGAAGTGATGGTTCTTCTATTTCTATCCTCTGGAATCTTCTATTGAGTGCTGCATCTTTTTCGAAGTGAGCAGAGTATTCTTTATAGGTCGTCGCGCCGATACAGCGTAGAGGTCCTTTTGTCAGGAACGGTTTCAACAGATTTCCAGCATCTATGGATCCGTTACTTGTGGATCCAGCACCGACTATTGTATGGATCTCATCTATGAAGAGGATTGTGTTTTTACAGTTGGCGATTTCATTGATGACCATCTTAATCCTTTCTTCGAAATCCCCTCTATAGCGTGTACCAGCCAGTAATGAACCTATTTTTAGAGAGTATACGCGAGCATTCCTCAGTTTATGTGGAACATCGCCATTTACGATAGCATGAACCAATCCTTCCAATATAGCTGTCTTACCGACGCCTGGTTCTCCGACATATATGGGATTGTTTTTAGTCCTCCGTAGTAAAATCTCGATTGTTCTTTCTATTTCCTTTTCGCGATTGATCAATTTATCTATCTTTCCTTGAAGCGCAAGCTCATTCATGTCCGTGCAGTATTCTTTGAAACTGCTTGCATCTGTACCTCTAAGTATATCTGCGTGGCACGTGGCGCCATTCTCAGGAAGTTTATTCTTATACGTCTTTGGTAAATGCGACATCAATCCTATCATGGTGATGTTGCTCTGTGTGAGAAATGCAAATGCATGCGAATCCTGCTCACAAAAGATCTCTATAAGTACGTGTAGTCCCGTAATCTGATTCAGCTCTGCTATACTGGCATGGAATTGCGCTCTTTGAATGACTCTTTTTAAGCCCAGTGTGGGCTTAATCTTGCTAATATCGGAATAGTCCATCGAAAAGTACTTAAGAGAGTGAATCGTACTCAGAAACTGCAGCAGTAGGTCCCTCAACTTCCCGAAATTTATCCCGGAATTGGATGCAATCTGAACGATTTCTTCGTCTTCAGTAAGAGCTAGAAGAAGATGTTCAAGCGTCACATATGAATGCGAAAAGCTGTGTGCTAAAGCAAGTGCATTCTGCAGCGTACTCTCTAAACTGGGCGAAATCATTGTTAGAAATAGGGAAAAGATAACTACTCTCCGATTGGAGAGATGCTCAAATCAAGGCCACAGTTCCTGAAAGAAGAACTTAAATCTTTCACAATTGTCTCCGCTAAATCAGCTGAGTATGTCCCTAAAACCCATTCACTTTGCTGCGCCAGAGAATCGTATAAGCTATTTACTTCGGTTACCTTTAGCTTCAGGATCTCAGTTGCTAGTTTTTTTATTCCAGTGAAATCCAAGTCTGTTGCAGTTTTCCTGATAAATACCTTGTAGAAAGACGGCCTTACATCTACGATGTCAGACCTTTCAAAGCACCAACTCTGTTTTCTTTTATTTATCATAAACGCGAAACCCGGAAATATTGCACTCAATCACATGGATATTCTAGGAAAAATAGGTAAAAAAAATCCTATACTATGCTGAAAGTGTAATTGGAGATCTTAAGGGTTCTATCTGCTTCCTCGAGAAAAGATAGATTATGTGTTGCTAGAAGTACTGCAGCTTTACTCTGTCTTGCAAATCGGAGAATCAATTTGAATACATTCTCTGCATTTTCCGGATCCAGATTACCTGTCGGTTCATCTGCAATTATGAGTTTTGGTTTTTTTATGATTGCCCTTGCGACGGCTATACGTTGTCTCTGTCCACCAGACAACTCCACTACGGACTTGTTTGCTACATCGCCTAGATTCAAGGCACCTAATACTTTCTCTGCTTCTGCTTTTGCAATTTTTTTTTGTATGCCTGCTATCAGAAGAGGAAGCATAATGTTCCGTATTACGCTTAGATCCTCCAACAGATGGTGGAATTGATATATAAAGCCTATTTTTTCTCTACGTATTGCCGTCGCGGAATTGAAATATTCGATTTCAGTATCGTCTATTTTGATTATTCCGGAATCTTGTTGATCCAGTAGTCCGGCCAACTGGAGTGTCGTAGTTTTCCCGACTCCCGAAGCTCCGACAAGAGCGACAACTTCACCCTCAAAAATTCTTAGATTAGCACCCTTTAGGATTACTATCCTTTTTCCTCCATCGCCCTGAAAGGTTTTCGAGACATTTACAAATTCTAGTACCAACTTTGTCATTCACAGGAATAGCTCGGTAGTCAATGATGTTGCGAATATTATTAGAAATCAAGAGTGTGTAAATAAAGTGAGAATGTTGGCTCTGGTATGATATTATCTTGACAGTAAGAGCAATGTTAACACTGACATGATATCGCTTCGGCGCGAGTTGATAATTATACATTATATAAGTAGAATTTCTTTTGTATTATTAAAAAGACAGTTGATTTATAGGTGAGTGTGAAATTAAGTAGGATGTGCTACTAGATTTGCGTTCCGCCGGCACTATTTATGGGGCTTCTTTATTTCGGAGCAGTTGCGTCTTTTTTAAGAGTTTGAGGTTTTGTATGGTTATTGATTCCACGACAGTGAGTTCGATTATTGTTTTTGTTGTCTACGTGCTTATCACGACCCTCTTGTCGTGTTTGGTGGGCTTGATGTTGCATCGCAAGCGTTTAGAGTACCGAAGGGTTTCTTTTCATCCGGAATGTGGATCTCAGGAGAGTAGCGATGATACTGTGTTAGTACTCTGCGCACAAGAGATAGGCCCTAATACTGATCTCAGCTTCCCTACGGAGGAATTCGTGGATGATGATTTTTCTGATTTATACAATACCCTTATCTTGCCAGAGAACCTCTCTCTTGATACTAAAGAGAATTCCCCTATAACCGTGAGATCTGATTCCAGTCAGTCATTTACAGATGATTTGCCTGGATGCTTTCCCCAGAAAGGGCAGTATTTCTTACCTGTGCGTTGTGTACACTCTGATCCTTCTATCGGACATTCGACCGCAAATTTTAATGCTCCTATTTGTTTTAGTACCCCAGTATACACTCTTGGGGATAAGTTAAATCCCAATAGCTCTGCACATGATCCCGTAGCACAGCCTCCAATGGAGGGTATTAAAAGATGTTCCGTCATGGAATCCACTGTAACGGTAAATTCTATACTGGTTGATGCCAGTGCGGAATATTACGCTGTTGATACTGACTTTATAGATTTGTCAACTAAATATCTCACTGCTGAGGGCGAGTCTGGTGTATCTTCTAATGAACCAAAGCACGCTCCAAGTCTCCAGATTGTTTTTTGTCCTGAACTAGAGAAAAATGACGCATCTAGCATGAGGATGCGTAGGATCACGATCTGAGAAGATAATCTGATGCGTAAAAGGCTAAAGGTGGAATTTCTTTATGAAGTCGACTTGGCCGCCCAGTTTTTTGCTTTCACTACCCTTACTGTGTTGGAGTCGATGAAAATAAAGGTATTTTGATTTCTCCTGATCTCTTCCAAAGTCACAGTATTCTTACCTGACATCCAATCCGAGACGGTTCTCGGCGTGATTACTAAATACATAGCGCTGTTTTTGTTCAGGGTTTTGACTGTTGTAATCAATCAATATTACTTTTCCGTTCTTCCTGTACAGGTATGAGCTTTGATCCGTTTTTTCTATTTCTGGATTATCTGAGTGTGACACCGTGTTGCGATAATCTCCCAGGTACTGACTCCAGTTTCTTGCTGTGAAGTTCTTGGGTGCATTTCTTGCATTGAGAAAATAGGTAGAGTCATTGTATCCAGGTATAGCGATATTTTTCTCCGAAATGAAAATATCTGGAAGTTCACTGTGTTTGATCAGCATTCCGCCGACTGTAATAATTGCTATCCCATAATACTTCTTGGAAGTCTTACCTATGAGTAGGATCAGAGTGCCGAATGATATTAATAGTAGTGTCATACCAGAAAAGCCGTGTATATCTGTATAACCAAAGTTTAATCTATTAAAAGCTTCCATGAGCCGGATTAAGGATTCTATTTCGATTTCGAGGAGGATATATAAGGTATGCGAGTCACATATAGGCATCGAAGCTAGAATCGCTATCAGTGTTGGAATGATCAAAAATGTCGTCACCGGTATTGCGACAGCGTTTGCAAAGATCCCGGTAAGTGAAAAATAGTGAAAATGATAAATCACAAAAGGACTTGTAGCAGCAGTCGCGAAGATAGAGATCTTTGCTATTTTGCCTGTGTAAACAAGAAGTCTGGAAAGTGTGACAAGAGTCTTCCTTATTAGGTAATGTCCTGGTTTTTTCTCACTTGGGTTATGGAGATGTGAAAAATTTCCGAGAATCTTCTTTTTCAGCGTCGGTCGGAACAGTGTGTCATGGTTGTTGCTCGTACACGAACATATCCCGGACACTGCAAAAAATAACATCTGGAAACCCGGTTTGAAGATGTTCTCTGGATATAAAACGATCAAAATTATCGCTGCAAGTGTAGTAGAGCGGAATATATCCGGCTTTCTGTCAATGAGTATCGAGAGGAAGAAAGTACAGGTCATGATGCATGCTCTTTGTGCCGATACCTGTCCACAAGAAATTTGTAAGTAAAAAAGACTCGATGCTATTCCAGCGAAGGCAGATATCTTTTTTATGTCATATCTAAGTGTCAGATACTCGGATAGTGTGCAAGATCTCCTAAATAGAGCGAAAAAGAATAATCCTACTAATCCCATATGTAGACCCGAGATTGCCAACAAATGGAAGGTCCCAGATTTTCTAAATGTTGCTATTACGTTGTTGTTTATTCCATCTTTTTTCCCTATTGTCAGCGCTGCTGCTATTTCAGCGTGTATTTCTGGTAAGTTATATTTTAATTTTTTGTGTATTTTTCGCCTTATTATCCAAAAAATTGGTTTGTGTTTCGTTGCTTGTATTACTTGGACCTCTCCAACGATCCTACCAGTTGCCCTTATGTTAGCGAAATAGTGAAATTTAGAGAATTCGTGACCAGAAGGTGTGACCGCCCCTCTAGAAGGCTCTATATACGCAGAAAACCTCACTATGTCACCTGGATTCAATTCTTCAAGTTTCTGTCTTGAATACAACTTTAAGAGACTTTTCTCATGTTCGATTGTGATCGAGATCCTATTTCCCATACTCGAAACACTTTTTATCGTTCCTAATTTGTTTCGTATGTAGCTAGAGGAGTCCAGCTATCTCCGCGTAGGAAATGACTGTTCGTATTTCTGCAATGGCAAACCCGACGCAGATGGTAATACTTAAGAATAGTGCTTTTCTACTAGCTTTGATCTTCAAAGCCAATACTACTTGCCCTAATAGCACCCCGAGTGCACACAAGAAGTGAGTCAGTTTTGGGTAGAATGTGTATTCGAAAAAGATGATGACCCCTATACTCAGTAAAGATGGTACCCACAGGAAATAATTCGTTTGCCCCGATATAAGCAAAATCTAATCTTTTAAAAATATTGCTACGATTTTAATATTTTTTTCCGGAACATCGGGAGTGTGGCGTTCATAATAGAAATATGTTTGTGACGCTACAATGGTCCCAGTGATTGATGTAATAGTGAAAATCCTAGTTTGAGAGATATAATTGGATGGCAATCTTCCTATAACTTTGGCTTATGAACTGTTTCAAAGTGGATACAGTGCTCTACTTAATCACTGGGAAAAATGTAAAGTCTTTTCTTCAGGGAATAATCACTCGGAATATCGGGTACTTGAAAGACTGTATCTACGCATTGATATTGACCCCAAAGGGGAGATTAATATGTGATTTATTCGTTTATAGCTATGATGCTTCCAGTATTCTGTTGGAGACACACAGCTGTAACAAAGAAGCAATTTTGAGTCTACTGAACCTATATAATTTTAAGAAAACAATCGAAGTCAAAGAAAAATTTTATTCTTCATACATCACTTTTGAGGTAACAGATTCGGATGATCATATCATCTGTGTCAAGGATCCACGTAGTGCCAGCCTGGGATTTCGTGTAATTACATCAGGGGCTGCCTATGTCAGTTCTATGGAATGTTCAGAGCGGTATCAGTTAGAGAGAATTCGAAATAAAATCCCAGAAGCCGGAAAAGAACTTACTTTCAATGTCTTTCCACTGGATTATGGACTGAATTATGCATTCGATTTTGATAAGGGATGCTATGTCGGTCAAGAAGTGATTTCTAGATTCAGATTGCAGGGTCTCGTAAAAAGAGAATTATTTTGCGTCGAATGTACCGGAGGTGTTCATTTTGAAGAAGGAGAAAGCCTATCCGTGAATGGTGAAATAATCGGTTACCTATCCTCATGTTGCGGGAATTGCGGACTGATTTTACTGGAAAAGGATAAGATATCTAATTTTCTGGATATTCAGTATAAAGCTAATAAAGTAATCATATCCTAATGTAGGTAATTATACTTTAACTTTATTATTTAAAAGAATATCGTTATTATGATAAAACCTAATATCATAACACTTTTATTTAAATACTTGTAAAGTTTTATTTGAATTGGTAAGGTTGTGAAACCTATACAGAATAAGAAGGCATCATAGCTAGTTTAGCTTTTGCTATCAGTTTTATGTAAATAGTGTTTTATTCAAATTATAGGACCGATAGCAATCCTCTACTCTTTGTGAAAAATAGAGATGTAGACTATTTCATCTTCACCTGTGTGTAAGATAGGTTTATGGTGAATGCTATATGTTATATTCTAGTCATTTGGTTCGAAGACTTTTATGCTTTTTTCAAACATCCTCGCAAGTGCTAGCACAGGTTCGGATTCTGTGTTCATGAGTTTGGTTCCTTTAGGAATAGTCTTTCTTGTTTTCTACATTTTTGTGATCCGTCCGCAGAGTAAAAAGGTTAAGGAGCACCAAGCAATGCTTGATGCCCTAAAAATTGGTGATTCGATAGTCACGAGTGGAGGCATTTCCGGAGTGATTACAAAAATAGATGAGAAGAATAATATGATACATCTGCAAATTGCTGACGCTGTGGTGGTAAAGATTTTAAAGAGTTTTGTTTTAGAGAAAAAGTAGGGAGGCTACGATCATGACTAGGATAAGTATCAATTTGAATAAGGTTGCTCTCATTAGAAATGCGAGAGGTGGTGATAGTCCCGACATAAAATATGTTGCGAACTTGGGCATTATGAATGGTTGTACAGGTATCACACTCCATCCCAGAGCCGACGCGAGGCACTCTACTGTAGAAGATGTCCAGACCATACTCAATCTGAAGGAGGTCAGCTCAGGAGAAGTTGAATTCAACCTTGAAGGTGATCTAAGAGAGGAGTTATTAGATCTTGTGAAATCTCATGGTATTCATCAGTTCACTATTGTTCCGGTAAGAGAAGGTGAAAAGACAACTGAGCGAGGTTTCTCCCTCAATGAGAAGAGAGATAGTCTTATGTCTGCGATCAAGGACTTGAAAGCAGCGCGAGATGTGAGGATCAGTCTTTTTATCGAGCCGGAACCTGCATCCGTTGCGTACGCCGCTGAAATTGGTTGTGATGCAGTAGAACTCCATGCAAAATGGTACGCACGCGCTTTCTGTACACATCGTGAGTCCAAGGAAGTGAGAAGACTGCATTTCGCTGCACTCGAAGCTAGAAATCTCGGATTAAAAGTGAATCTGGGTCATGATATCAGTCTTGTAAATATTTCTACTGTCATAAACAAAATAAAACCAGATGAAGTGTCCGTTGGGCATGCACTGATCGTGGAGTCATTCTTGCAAGGTTTTCCTAGGACGCTTAGGAAATATGTTTCGATTGCTAATGGATGAGAGTGTAGCTGGTATTCCACTGATGCTGTGTTATATATCTAGTAACTGATACTAGTCTTTTGTTAATCAGAAATGAGTAATGCTTGTGAGTTAACTGGCCACAAATGGCAGAATGGTAATACCGTCTCCCATTCTAACCGGAAATCGAAGAGAAAGTTTATGCCGAATCTTCAAGATATCACGGTCTGTAGCCAGATCTTGAATCAAAGGTTCAGATTTAAAGTGTCTGTTAAGACAATTCGCACGATTGATTTCAAGGGTGGACTGGATGATTTCTTGGTGAATACCAAAAATGCAAAACTCAGCAAAGCAGCTTTAGCTTTGAAGAAACGTATCGCTAAGAGAATCGATGCATCAACTCGTCAAGAAGCCTAGGGTCCGTGTAGCACAGAGTAATCCTGCTTTTCAGGAGACTCTCGATCTTGTCACTTTGTACAGCTTGAATACTGTCTGTCAGGAAGCTGCCTGCCCCAATGTTTCTGAGTGTTGGAGCAAGAAGCATGTCACGGTGATGATTTTAGGGTCGGTGTGTACAAGAGCGTGTAGATTCTGTAATGTTGCTACCGGAAAGCCTGATCTTCTTGATCCTCATGAGCCGGAAAAACTTGCGAAGGTGATTTCCAAGTTGGGACTAAAGCATGTTGTAATAACTTCTGTCGATAGAGATGATCTCGAAGACGGCGGTGCTGCCCATTTTGCAGAATGTATTAGAAGAATCAGAGAGACTTCTGTGGATACTACTATCGAAGTTCTTACTCCTGATTTTCTAGGGAAAGCGAGCGCACGAGATATCCTCATTGAGGCAAATCCTGATGTGTTTAATCACAACATAGAAACAGTTCCGCGGTTGCATCCAAAGGTGAGAATAAAAGCTAAATATTTCAACAGCCTGTCGCTGCTGGAAGAAGTGAAAAGAAAAAATCCTGCGATTTTTACGAAATCTGGATTAATGGTGGGACTCGGTGAAGAGCGAGGTGAGATCCTGCAAGTCATGGACGATATGCGTGTTGCTGGAGTCGATTTCCTTACAATTGGGCAGTACCTTCAGCCGACGACGAAACACATCGAAGTCAAGCATTATGCTACAGATGAAGAGTTTCAGTACTATAAGGATGCTGCCTACTCAAAGGGATTTCTGATGGTTTCATCCAGTCCACTGACGCGTTCTTCATATCACGCGGATGAGGATTTTAAACGCCTCAGAGAAGCACGCGCTGCTGCGTCCTCTATGGCGGTCTAGAGGTCCTTGCTTTACAATTTTTTCTGTCTTCTTCTTTACCCCTTGGAAGTAGTATGATGTTCAAGAAAAGTTCTTATCGGGATGAGAGAGTCTTGCCTTTTAGTGCTATGCACGTCTTTGAGATTGTCCTGGACATTGAGTGTTATCATGAGTTCATCCCATGGTGTCAGAAGATCAGAGTCATCTCAAAAGCAGAGAACGAGATTAAAGCTGAAGTGGTAGCCTCATTCAAGGGAATAGTAGCTACCTATGTATCGTTGATAAAGTTCTTACCTCCGGGAAATGAGGAAGCTGGTTTCATTGAGGTGAAGTCAACTGAAGGTGCGTTTAAGTACTTATATAACTTATGGAAATTTCATCCCGAAGGAAAAGGATCTAGGGTAACTTTCTATATAGAATACTCATTTAGATCGAAGTTCATGCAGTTAATATTGAATATGATGTACAATATCGCTCAGAGGAGGATTATCAGCGCCTTCGAGAACAGATGCGGCAGCCTACCTGATAATGGATGAGTATGTAAGATCAATTGTGCGGCATTGCTCAGAGTAGGACGATTAATGCTTTCTCTTCATGGATGATGTTGGCGATCACATAATGATTAATACTGCCTTATTGTGAGTTCCTTTATGATTGTTGCTGCGATCTCTTCAACTGATCTATGTGTTACATCAATGATTGGCCAGTTGTTCTGCATAAATACTCGTTTTGCGTTAGTCAGCTCATCCAATATTTGCTCCCTGCCCGCGTATACTGGATTATCATGGTTTTGTGACAATGAAAGTCTTTGTTTCCTTATTTCAATCAGTCTATCTGGGTTGATTGTTAGCCCAATTACCAGGACGTGTTTTAGCTTGATCAGACTCTCCGGCAGAGGAATATTATTAACGAATGGTATGTTCGCGACCTTATAGCCTCGATATGATAAATACACGCTTGTTGGAGATTTCGAAGTACGCGAAGGACCAACGATAATGACATCTGCTTCATCCAGATCCCAGGTATTCTGTCCGTCATCATGTGAGAGCATATAATTCATTGCGTCAATTCTAGCGAAGTAGTCCTCATTAAAACGATGATACTCTTCCTTTGATGCATCAGTAGGTCCCTGATTTAGGTATGATGAGAGTTCCCGTATTATCCTCGAGAGAATCGGAATACAAGGTATCCTCATTGTTTGACAGAATTCCTTCAATGTATCACGTATCAACCGATCCTTTATTGCGTACAGGATAAAGGCTTTGCCATTGATATTCGTGAGTATCCGCTGCAATTTTTCGACGCTGTCTGTGAGTGGCCAGACACTCTCTATAACTTCCAGGTTCTTGAACCTGGCTAGTGATTCTCTTGAGACTGATAATAAAGCATCAACTCCCTGGTCTGAGATCAAGTGGACGTTCAGTTGTTTCATTTGCGATATTGATTTATACTCTCTGTCGGATGGTTTCAGGCTACCTCCAATATTCGATTTACATTGTATGCGCCCTTAGCTCAGCTGGATAGAGCAACAGCCTTCTAAGCTGTGGGTCAGAGGTTCGACTCCTCTAGGGCGTATTTTTGTTTACTCGTTCTGCTTCTAAGTTTGGTTTTCATCTTCCTTTTTCGGACAAGCTGATTTGGAGTCCTAATTTGTCGTGTGGGACCCTCAAGATTATTCATTTTGCCCGTTTGCGCATCTGCTTCATGACATTTCTTTCGCAACGTGAGTCGTGTGTTAATACTTTGTTCATAGCCTTCTTCTACCATGATGCTGCAGTAGCTTCCCATTGGTCTTCAGTTTTGCAAGGATGATCCCTTATTTGGTTATCACTTGATTTACAAAGTAAAATTTCTGGATTAGAATGTCTGCTCGTCTATGTGTCTTTGGTAATCCCATACTTAGTTTCTTTAAGAGGCTAATTTCAGAAAAGCCGAGTGAGCCTGTCAATTCTGCAGGTTCGCTGATTTCAAAGCTGGATAGTATATATGTGGAGGACATCATGGTGGAACGCTCCAAGATAGTGGCTATTGACGTATCGATCAAAAGTGACGATCTGAGGTCATTCAAGGAAATTAGTCACAGTAGGACGCCAGTCTTCGATGGTAACTTAGATAAAATCATTGGTTTTATCCACATCAAAGATGTTCTGAACAATGTCGGTAATGAGTTTAGTATTATGGATGTTCTTCGCAAAATTATCTGTGTCCCGCCCTCGATGAAGGTCTCCGCTTTGCTTATGAAGATGAAGGTGGCTCATGTACACATGGCGATAGTAGTGGATGAGTTCGGTGCGACTGTCGGGATTGTAACGATGACGGATGTGGTGGAGCAAATTCTTGGAGACATCCACGATGAACATGATATCAATTCGGAACCATTCTTGCTGAGACTCTCTGAGCACAAGTTTGAGGTTTCCGCAAGAATTGAGATGAAAGAGTTTCTTGATAAGTCTGGTCTAGAATTCGAAGTAGGGGATAATTTTAGGACATTAGGTGGGTATATCTTTAGTATTGCAGGTAAGGTTCCTTCAGTGGGTGATATTGTGACGTCGCCTGAAGGGGTTATGTTTTCCATTCTAGATGCCGATAACAAGAGGATAAATGTGGTTCTAGTAGATGCCTCTAATTGTGAAAAGTGATTGTCTAGTATTTGGGTTTATCTCTTAGTTCATATATGTTTCTTTGTGGTCTATCAGACCACTGTGGTATAATTGTACTATTCCTAAACAAAAAACGGAATTGGCAGGTGTGTAGGAGGGTTATATGCTAGCAAGAACATGGAAAGTGCTCAAAACGGCTGGTGGAACATTAGCTAGGGGTGTTGGCGCTGTTGTGACTGCAACTCCGCGTGGAATAAAGCGGAGTGTCGCAGAGAAATTCGATGGCATGATCTCTGGCGCGAAGGACTGGAATGTCTTACATAAAGCTAATACAAGTAATTTCACAAAGAATAAATTGGATGCAGATTGGAAGCGTGCTGCAAAGAGTCTAGCCGGAGCTAATATAGTCGAATTCGCTGTGCCAAGGGCGCTTGTGCCGCACAGCGATATCGTAAAACTCGAGTCGTACTTTGAGAGTGTCAGTTTGGGGTTAGATCTAGAAGAATCAAGGAAACTTAATGAGGGCAATCCGCTCTACAAGTTACACATAGAGCTATTGGCTTTGGGTGGTGGAGGAATTGACGTAAGGGAGACCGGAAAGAGTAACCAGGCTTCAGTTGTGGTGAGGATCCCACTTTGCGCGGATAAGGATGAGTTTACAAGACGTGTTGCATCAGCGATAAGTGCTCTTGGTATAGAGCATCGGGAATCAGTAGAGGAGGCTGTCCATAGGTTGTGGAAGCCGACTGGAGTTGATTTTGGTACTACACAAGAAGGCGGGCTTGATCAGAATCCTGCTCATAACCAGGAGCGTAATGTTGAAACGCGGCCTGATGCTCCTGAAGAACCTGAGAGGAGTACTGGTGCAGCATCAACCCAGACGATGAGTGAAGTAGAGGTGCAGACAGATGCTCCTGAAGAACCTGAGAGGAGTACTGGTGCAGCATCAACCCAGACGATGAGTGAAGTAGAGGTGCAGACAGATGCTCCTGAAGAACCTGAGAGGAGTACTGGTGCAGCATCAACCCAGACGATGAGTGAAGTAGAGGTGCAGACAGATGCTCCTGAAGAACCTGAGAGGAGTACTGGTGCAGCATCAACCCAGACGATGAGTGAAGTAGAGGTGCAGACAGATGCTCCTGAAGAACCTGAGAGGAGTACTGGTGCAGCATCAACCCAGACGATGAGTGAAGTAGAGGTGCAGACAGATGCTCCTGAAGAACCTGAGAGGAGTACTGGTGCAGCATCAACCCAGACGATGAGTGAAGTAGAGGTGCAGACAGATGCTCCTGAAGAACCTGAGAGGAGTACTGGTGCAGCATCAACCCAGACGATGAGTGAAGTAGAGGTGCAGACAGATGCTCCTGAAGAACCTGAGAGGAGTACTGGTGCAGCATCAACCCAGACGATGAGTGAAGTAGAGGTGCAGACAGATGCTCCTGAAGAACCTGAGAGGAGTACTGGTGCAGCATCAACCCAGACGATGAGTGAAGTAGAGGTGCAGACAGATGCTCCTGAAGAGAAAGGTACTGAGGCACCGAGAGTGGTGTTTGATACTAGTGCGTCGTGTACAGCAGGATTGAGCGGTCTTCAACAGCAAGTCCTAGCGCTTGCTGGATCCATATCTAGATCTGGTAAGGCCGCGCCTTCCACCCCTGTTCCGCTATGGGCAAACAAAGGACTAATGCTTAAGCCGGTCGGTACTGGGGATAAACGTGCGATAATCGAGGGTGCTTCCCGGATGCTTAATACGATGGACAATAAGTATTTTGATCTTGAGAAATGTATCGATAGAAATGATCTTGAGGGCCTAAAACTAGTTGCGCAGCAGCTACAATCCAGTGGTTCCATGTATTTGTCGGGGGAGCAGAAAGATTTACTACCTACTAATATAGCGGCTTGCCTGGATAGTCTTGTTGAAGGATGTAACCAAAAAATCTCTGACTTAGAATCTAAGCGCGGATCTCAGGGTGTTGATGTTGGGGTGAAGTTCATGTATCAGAGTCTTGCGAATGACGCTGCTGAGGTAAAAGCCTCTATGGCTGCCATTCCTGGGTTGGTTGAATACTGTTGTCTTACCCCTATAGAGTCTAGTCAAAAACCTTTGCTCTCTGGGGTTCTTCTGGATCCAAGGAGCGGTTTACCGATTACTAGTGGCGTCACTGCTGCTAATGAAGTACATATTGCACCTGATCCTACACCTAGTGCAGGTGCTGCAGCTGACGTGTGTAGAGCTAAATAAACGTGTTTTTCGAAGGCTATGCGTAAATCGAGTACTGAGTGTACTCCATCCTAATGATACTCTGGAACATTTCCCGGAGCACGCTTCTGTGATTTGATCAGAATTATCTCAGTGTGGATGTGTTCTCATGGTTGCTTAGATATCACTATGATTGTGGATTTGATTAGTTTTCCTATATTAGCTAGACTATAATAGTCAAGTGCTCAGTTGAGTTCTATAAATGCCTCACGTTGTCACAGAGAAATGTGTGAAGTGCAAGTATACTGATTGTGTCGAAGTGTGTCCAGTTGATTGCTTCCATGAGGGAGAGGAGTATCTTGTTATCGATCCTGAGGTCTGTATAGATTGTGGTGTGTGCGTCCCTGAGTGTCCGATAGAAGCTATAGTCAACGATGAAACTTATATCGACGGAAAATCCTTGGAGGCTATTGTTTCCGAAAAAGATTCTTCAGTACTCACTGAGAGGCAGTCTAACGTGAAATTCATGGCGACCTTCAATAGAAAGAGGTCAGCTGAACTCCCAGTGATAGTTGCAAAGAAAGACCCTATGGTAGAAGCCGATGTTTGGAGTGCAATTGACAATAAGATACAGTTTATAAAAGATGCAGAGAATGGGTGAATATGTGGTTAGTTAAGTTTTATGAGTGCCGATAGTAAAGAGTCATTTCTTGACCGTCTAAAAAAAAGGAAGCCTTCTGGTGAAGGTGGTGATAGCGGGGGAGGTGGTTTTGCCTCTCGTTTCAGTAAGAGTACTCCTGTGACTTCTGGTAGATTCTCTGAAAAGTTTGCGACTTCGAAAGCGAGTGGTGATTTTGCATCCCAGCGGAGTGTGCAGAAAAGTAGGAAAGATGCCGCCGGGTTTGCAGAGGGTGTTAGGAAAAAACGTAGTGATTGCGTCTACCTCGTGCGTGGTAAGGATAGAGACAGAGCAGCTTGGCATTATGTGCTGGTAGACAAGGTAAAAAAGGAGATGTTTCTTGCAGCAGCAAAAAGCGGTTCACTGGATGTCAAAGATTATGGGGAAGTGTTGTATTCCGGCTGGGGAGAGGATCCGCCTGAGCACATCAAGAAGAAGATCGATGAGGAATATAATTAGTCTTCCGGATTCCTCTTCGGAGCTGGTAGGTATGTGGATTCGCGTTCCTGCTTGTCTGAGTCCGCTTGGTTCCGGTAGTTTGTTCTAGTCTCTCTGGTCGACTTGTCGAGGTGTAATGAAAATAAAGGTTTATGATACTCTTTCCGGAGTGAAGAGAGATTTCATTCCAATAAATGGGGATGAGGTCCGCATGTATGTGTGTGGTCCGACCGTCTATGATGTGCCTCATATAGGGAATATCAGGGCCGCTGTTGTTTATGATATCGTGTATCGAGTATTGCGCAAAGCATTCACTAGGGTTGTGTATGTACGTAATATCACTGACATAGACGACAAAATCATAAATGCTTCGTTGACTCAAGGTGTTGAGTACTCTGAAATTGCACTGCGCTATGAGAAAATCTTTCGCGAACATCTAAAGCTCATGAACTGCCTTCCACCGAGCTTCGAGCCAAGGGCAACTGAAAATATAGAGCAAATGATTTCAATTATTCGATCGCTTGTTGAGAGCGGGAACGCTTATCGTGCTGGTGGAAGCGTCTATTTTGATGTGAGCTCTTTCAAGGATTACGGTGCACTTTCGAAAAAAAAGATAGATGAGTTGGTCTATGGCGTTCGGATAGATGGTGATGAAAATAAGAGACATCCTGGAGACTTCGTCTTGTGGAAACATGATGATGAGGTATATTGGCCGAGTCCCTGGGGAAATGGAAGACCAGGGTGGCATATAGAGTGCTCAGCTATGATCCTGACAACTCTAGGAGCGGATTTTGATATCCATGGGGGCGGTGCAGATTTGAAGTTCCCACATCACGAAAATGAAATTGCTCAAAGTGTGTGCGCTAATCCTGGCTCGAAGTTTGCCCGTTACTGGATACACAATGGCTTTCTCACAGTCAACGGGGAGAAGATGAGCAAATCTCTCGGTAATATCATCAATGTTGATACCCTGATCAAGAATGGAGTCACACCGAATACCATTCGTTTTATCCTGATAAGTACTCATTACAGTAAACCTATGGATTGGTGTCCGAAAATTGTACAGGAAGCAGTAAACTCTTTGATGAAGTTCAAAATTGTACTGATTGACAACAATGCTCTCTCCAAAACCACGGAAGATGATTGTGACGGATATATGGAGAAGTTCTTCATCAGTATGAGCGATGATTTCAATACTCCTGCTGCGATCGCTCTTCTATATGAACTAAGAGATAAAATCCACTTAGGTGATCATAGTAAAGCGCAGCAGTACGCAGTTCTTCTTAATACCTTATTGTTATTTCTTGGAATCGATTTACAGGCGAGTCAGTCCGTGATATCTGAAGATTTTATTACTTCTCAGATTCAGGAAAGGGTTGCCTTCAGGCAGCAAAGAAATTTCGTGGAAGCGGATAAAATTCGCGATACCCTCGCCCAAAAGGGGGTTTTGCTTCGAGATTTAAAAGACGGTACCACGGATTGGATAATGCTCTAACCGGTATACCCCCCTCTTCCTAGACTTGCTTTTGAGTGTGGCTTGTTGTATACTATAGGTATAATCCCGGAAAGAAGCTCTTTACTGTATATCAGCTTACGCCTATGCTAAACCCCCTACCCAAAATTGAGGAAGAAGTTAGTAGTAGTTCTGCTGAATTGCAGTCTAGGATTCTGCAGCTCGCGAGTGATATTGGTTTGCATCAGAATCTCAATGAAGAAGCGTTCAAGGTGCAATCCCTTGGTAATCCCAAAGGGGTTGGTACGGGTGTAGAAAATAGGAGATAATTCTATTTTTCCGGTCGTGTTTTTTAGATATCAGAGAGTCTACCTCCGGCTCTACGTAGATATCTAGAAGTTCGTGTTCAGTGCCCTGATGCAGCGATTTTTATAGGGTCGGGTGACTTTTATGAAATGTTCTTCAATGATGCGAAGGAGGTCCCAGCACTTCTTGGGCTCCAACTTACTCGTAGAGGTACTCATAATGGCAAAGATGTCCCGATGTGTGGGATTCCAGCCTCGTCATGTGAGACATACATCAGTAAGCTGATAAAAGAAGGTCGTAAAGTAGCGATTTGTGAGCAAATAGAAACCTCAAAAGAAGCAAAAAGCGTGGTTCGTGCGCCATCGTGAGGAGGGGGGTTGCTCGACTTATTACCCCAGGAACATTAACTGAGAAAAGCCTTGAGAAAAGCCTTCTTATAGGAGCTGAACATAATTACCTTCTTTGTATTACACCTAAAAGGGATGAGCTCGGTGTTGCATTGTCAGATATATCAACTAAGAAGTTTTTTTCACTAGGAGCCTGCCCGAATATTTGGGAACCTATCTTGAAAAAATTTCGCCTAAAGAAATCTTGATTCCCGAAGATATTAGTGTCGCTCTGAAAAAATTGATTGAGCAGACGCATGTGCCAGTAACAAAGCATCCGCGCAATATGTTCGATAAAGAATCAGCTGAAAATGAGATCAAGGGATTCTATAATGTTGCTCAGCTCAGTTTCATGAATATCCAGTCCGACTGTGAAGTAATAGCATGTGGTGTCCTCATAGCATACGCTAGGGCAACACAAATGGGAGAGTTAAAGCAACTCGAATTTCCTAAAAGTATGATCAGAGTTGTTATCTTGAGATGGATGCTTCAACTGTCAGAGGTTTGGAGTTAATACAATCACAGTGTCCAGGTGAGAGGAATAGCCTCTTCCAGACTATAGAGCAGACATGTACCGTACTCGGAAAGAGATTACTCAAAGATTATCTGATTTCTTCAACAGACATCAACGGAGAAATCAGAAATAGACAAGATAAAGTAGAGTTGATAAAGTAGAGCTCTTTTTCTTACAAGAGTCGCTCAGAAAGGGTGTGCATCAGCTCCTCAGTAACGCCTCTGATGGTGAGAGAGTGTTATCTCGCATCAGCCTGAATAGAAGGGGCCAATAGATTGTCTCACACTTCTGAATTGTATTAAGGCATCGTTGTTGTTAGCTAAATGATTCTCTCATTTTCTCAAGAATGATTACATCGGGGAAGTGTATAAGAAATTCAGCCCAGATGATGAGTTCATGGGCGTATTGAAGAATGCAATTCTTCCATCCGCGAGTAGAAAGGTAGGTGGTTCTTTTTTGGATCCACATTATCATCCGAAGTTGCTAGAGCTATACGAATTGTCCGTCAACGTGGATAAGGTGATCAATGATTTGTGTCTCACGTACAGGGGAAGCACTAAAGTTTCCAACTTAAAACTTGGTAAGAAGAATCTCATAGGTTACTACGTCGAAGTTCCTAAATCTGCAGGGATCCTCGATAGTCAAATTTTATCCACCGTCAGTCTCTTCTGAATAACATACGTTATACTGCGTTGGAGCTCCAAAATCTTGAAGCGCAGATTGCAAAGGCCAAGGAAAATTATAGAAACTTGGAATTAGAATTGTTCAGTGGACTATATAGGAAAATTCTGGATTTCGAGCAACCCCTGGAGGAACTCATCGCTACGATTGCAGAGCTTGATGTTGTAGTTTCATGTGTGGAGCTTGCAGCTCAGAGGAAGTATGTTCGGCTGAAAGTCGATGAAAGTAGTGAGTTACATATAGTTGCTGGTAGGCATCCGTTTGTTGAACAGTCAGGTTCTTTTGTGCCAAATGATACGCATTTCACTAGTGAGGAGCGTATTTGTCTTCTCACGGGTCCCAACATGGCAGGGAAAAGTACATATCTTCGCCAAAACGCATTGATTGTGATTCTTGTTCAGATGGGTTCATTTGTCCCTGCTGATTATGCACACATTGGTGTTGTCGATAAAGTCTTCACTCGTATTGGTGCTTCGGACAATATTGCCAAAGGCAAGTCCACGTTCATGGTTGAAATGCTTGAAACAGCAAATATAGTGAATAATGCTACGGATAGGTCCTTCGTCATTCTGGATGAGGTAGGGAGAGGTACATCGACTCTAGACGGCATTTCGATTGCTCAGGTGGTCCTTGAGTATTCACACGACTCGATAAACTGTAGGACCATATTTGCTACACATTACAATGAACTGTGCGAGCTAGAAAAAAGCTTAAACGGATTAAGTGTCACTCTGTCGAAGTGAAAAAGTGGCGAGATGAGATCTTTCTTATGTATAAAGTGATTTCAGGTAAGGGTGATAATTCCTATGGTATTCACGCTGCTATGTTATCCGGTATACCAAGGCCGATCATTGATAGAGCAAAGGAGATCGCAAGAGAGAAGGATTCCACTGTGCACAAACAATGTGAGCGTGAGTTACGGTAGCTTTATTTAGTATCCTGACTTGCTTGGATCGTGGCTATTCTATAGATGGAAGCTATACTTTTACTAAAAGCGTGTTTCGCCTTAGAATCTACTGGATTGAGTTGTAACTGTGCCGAATGATAAAAGTCTCACCTTCCTTGTTATCAGCTGATTTTCTTAATCTAGGGGCTGAAGTAGCTCAAATAGAGAATTCAGGCGCTGACTCCATACACATCGATGTCATGGATGGGCGATTCGTGCCTAACTTGACTTTTGGTCCTCTCATAATACGACAGGTGAAAGGTATCACAAATCTGCCGATCATGGTGCACCTGATGATTTCAAATGCTGAACAGACTTTCCAGGACTATATCGATGCGGGCGCCAATACTATCTTTGTGCACAGTGAAGCCTGCGTTCACGTGGATAGATTACTCACTATGATAAAGAAGCAAAATGTTAAAGTGGGATTAGCGATTAATCCTTCCACTCACGAGAGCGTTCTTGAGTATTTATATTCTTCTATAGATACGATTCTAGTCATGACTGTGAATCCTGGTTTTGCGGCACAGAGCTTCCTGATGTCTCAGTTAAGGAAAATCGAAGTACTGAAGGAGCGTATCACAAAGCTTGGTAATGACATTGAGATCGCCGTCGATGGAGGTATAGACTATGAGATTGCTGGATTAGTCGTTTCCGCTGGCGCAGATGTCCTTGTTACAGGTTCCTACCTGTTTTCCGAGCCTAGTTCTTTTGGACAAAAGGTGAAGTCCCTTAAATCTTTGATTTCAAAGAAATCCCCGAGTAAAGTCTGAGACCTAGGTCGCTGCGTGACTATCGAGTCTGAGGTATCGGTCTTTCCGCTGAGCTGATATTGATTTTCCTAGAGGCGTGGCCTTTGATCGATATGTATACTGGCTTCCACGAGTATAGAATTGGACGATTATATAAATAACAGAGTCTCTAAAACTTTGGGTGATGTAGGCCGGCTGGTGAAAGAGTAAATATCTCATAACCGTCCTCCGTGACTGCAATGGTGTGTTCAAACTGTGCGGAAAGAGACAAATCTTTTGTCCTGACGGTCCAACCATCATTTTTATCGACAATAGCATGTGGTTTTCCCTCATTGATCATTGGCTCGATTGTGAAAAACATTCCCGGTTCCAGGATAATGGTGTTACCAGAATCTGTGGCATAATGGACAACACTTGGTGGTTCGTGGAAGGATCTGCCAATACCATGCCCACAGTACTGATCCACTATAGAGTAACTATATTGCTGTGAAATATAATCCTCTATTGCGCATCCGATTCTGTTCAGAGGTATACCCGGCCTAACTACTTCGATGCCAGCCATTAGAGCTCCATATGTGGCTTCACAGAGCCTCGCACCTTTAATTGATGGTGTTCCTACGAAATACATTCTACTCGTATCACCATGCCAGCCATCGAGAATGACTGTCACATCAATATTGAGGATATCGCCCTTTTTAAGTGGCACTTCATCCGGGATGCCATGACAAATCACGTTGTTCTTCGAGGTACATATCGATTTCGGGAAACCTTTGTAATTCAGTGGCGCTGGTACCGCTCCAGCTTTTACTATGAATTCATGACACAACCTATCTAATTCATTAGTTGTGACATCTGGTTTCACGAATTCCGTTATATAGTCCAGTACCTCAGCAGCGAGCCTGCCAGCCCTTCTCATATACTCGAAATCGCTTTTGGGGTGTATCTTTATTTTTGACATCGTTGAAAGATTGAGAAATCATCTGTCCGAATGGAGTCCAGAGTAGAACAAATTAATCATAAAATCTATAATGGGTGCTACTTTTGGGATCCTCATAACATGGGAGCAATCTGGAGATCACAGTGAAAAATAATGTAATATTCAGCGCAGCCGAGATAAAAGTGTTGTATGTAAGATACTCGATTCCTGAGATTTGTTTGAGGAAAGAGATTCCCAAGTAGATGAGGATAAAGGTCAATAACGATGTACACTTCCTGGAAGCGATTAGCTGCGAAAGAAAGAATGATGATAACGACAAAACAGCAGATGAACCTAATAGCTTATGCGTCATTACATCTCTAAAAAGGCCCAGAGTGAAAAGCCCCAAACCCGCAACGGATTGAGGAAAGGAATATATCATCATCAGGATTGTGAGTAGGTAGCAGTTGAGAAAATAGGCGCCATCGACTCTCGACAAGGCAAGCTCGTATATGGTACACAGAACAAGCAGGACGAACAACCACGACAAAGATTTTAAAGAATGGTACACTAGCTCAAAGACATCCACACTTCTTTTTCACACGGTTTCGCGGAGTTTACAAGTAACTCGGGAGTGAAATTGATACGCCAAATCGAAAATCCATCACTAGATCCGCCTAGATCCGCTTAGCAACAAAGATACCAACCCTGCAACAGAACTTCGTTATCCCTGTGATAGCGACATAGCAAGGTGCTTTTCTTGCCTCATTTTCCATAGCTATGTTCCTATGGTCTAGCTCATCCTGGCGAAATTGTACAATTTTCTTTAGTAACCGAGTATCAGATAAGCTAATTTTCTCTAGTAACCTTATTTGCTTTTGGTAGTGCTCATCGATGACTTCCTCTATAGCTACAGTACATGCCATCGCAGTCGGTACACCAGCTCTTGCACTCAGGTATCCCAACCCAAATGCGAGAGATTTCCACGTTGCGAGTAATAGACTCGGTCTCGTCTTTAAATTAATGATCTCGCTGCGAAAGAACTGCAAGTGTGCCTGCTCGGATTTCATCATCTCAGAAACGAGCTTCTTCTTTTCTAGATCATCACCTAGACCTCGCAGCTGACCCCTATAGACTTGAACCGCCGCGCATTCTCCAGCATGGTTCACTCTCAGTATTCTGTCGATGATACGATTAACTTGCATATCTTCTATGTATGAAAAGTGTCACGGTTATGCTTAGCATGGAATATAGCAGATTTATATGAGTTAAGCGTATACCGAATACTGTCTGGGGAGTATTACATCTTACTATCTCGTTTGATATGAGCTGCTTGTGTAAGCTGTCGATTTCATGTATGTTGTGGTACGTGATACTACAACTCTCCTCCTTGATAAACAGGTGGTATTCGATTCCTATGTGGTATAGCGTGATCAGCGCACCAGCTGATAGAGCTGCAATAGCAAGGTAAAAGAAAAGCGGAGTTACTTCATCCAGGAAAAGCATCCTCACTGAGATTAGAAGAACGATGAAGTAAGGCCACCTTTCATATATACATAGAGTACATGGGTGGTAACCGAATGCGTATTCCAGTATGACTGCGAACACGAGAGCAAACAAGCTCGATAGAAAAAGGTTAAATGCGACTAACTTCTTTGAAAACAGCATCTCAATTACAAATTTATCACAGAGCTGCAATAAACTTCTGGGAACACCCAATGTGTGTACCAATTATACATCAGCTCATAAGTGTTGAGCAGTACAACAGAAGCATGACCACACAGGACCACTCGAAGCGCTGGAAAACTAAGCAAGTCCATAGGGCAGGGTCAGACTTTCAGTAATACGTAATGGGGATTGTATATCCTCTAGATTTATACTGGAAGCTTTCCTTCTTGTATTCAGAAAATTAATTGCCAATTTCAATTATAGAACACAAAAATATCCGAAAAAAGGATAGTATTCATATAGAATTGTGTTGTAGATCAATAACGCTGCAAGCGATGTGATTATAATGCGATTAGTGATACAATGACTATCGATTGTTGTAATACGGTTGCAGATGGTAGGGTTCTTGTTATCTCTTGATAATTCAGAGTTTGATCGCTATGCAAGGAAGGTTTTAGCGATTCCAATGCTTGAGGAGGATGAAGAGCGCTCACTGCTGGAGAGGTGGTGTGTACACAAGGATGTGGAAGCAGCACAGAAACTCGTAGAAGCATATTTGAGACTAGTAGTCAAAGTAGTGATGCGTTTCAAAAATTATGGTCTCCCGCTCATGGATTTGGCTTCCGAGGGTAATATCGGTCTGATGAAAGCGATCAAAAATTTTGATAATACCCTGGGATATAAGATTGCTACTTATGCTGTCTGGTGGATCAAAGCAGCGATAAATGAGTATATTATTCGTTCTTGGTCAATGGTCAAGATTGGTACCACTGCTGCGCAGCGTAAACTTTTTTTCAATCTTCGCAAGTTAAAGAATTCCATAGACAGTTGCGGCCTCGAAAAGGGTCAGATGGTCGAGAAAATATCGAAATTGTTAGATGTGCCTGAAAGCGACGTGAAGGAAATGGAAGCGATCTTGAGTTCCAAGGATGTCTCTCTGAACGCGCGAATAGGCGAGGATGATGGAACCGAAGTCCATGATATGCTTGCAGGACCGGGTCCTGATCAGGAGTCCTTGTTGTCAGATGAGCAGCAGAGACGTATCAAAGCTAATCTACTGAAGGAAGCTGTCGACTCACTTGATGACAGACATAGGAAAATCTTTATTCTCAGAAGTTTGAGTAGTACTCCCAGTACACTGAAGGAGTTGAGTGAAAAATTTTCTATCTCTCAAGAAAGGGTTAGGCAGATACACGTGCGGGCGATGGAAAAAGTCAAAGAGTATGTGCAGACACACAGAAGTGCTCTCGGAATGGTGTAATTGCTGATGACGTTACGTCTCTCTGTGCCTCTTAATCAGAATCCTACGTTGCTCCCTAAGATCGCTGTGATTGGTGTCGGAGGCGCTGGTGGCAATGCTATCAATAATATGATCAACTCCGGATTGTGTGGTGTGAAGTTCATCGCCGCTAATACCGATGCGCAGGCCCTCGAATACTCACTCGCTGACACAAAGGTCCAGTTGGGAGTTAATCTCACTAAAGGTCTGGGTGCTGGCTCCATTCCCGAAATTGGTAGACAAGCTGCCGAGGAATCCATTAACGAAATCGCTGATGTCATAGAGGGTGTAGATATGTTATTTATCACTGCTGGGATGGGCGGTGGTACTGGTACAGGTGCTGCACCTGTGATAGCAAAACTAGCATCTGAGCATAAGGTCCTGGTTGTGGCTGTGGTTACTAAGCCATTCTACTTTGAGGGCGGTAGGAGAGCTAAAGTCGCCGAAGCTGGTGTCGAGACACTCAGGAAATACGTAGATACCTATATAGTGATCAATAATCAGAATCTTTTCAAAATTGCAAATGAGAAGACAACGTTTGCTGAAGCTTTCAAGGAAGTCGATAAGACACTTTATTTTCATGTCAGAGAAATCAGTAGTCTGATGGTGAATCCTGGCTATATTAATCTGGATTTCGCTGATGTACGCTCTGTAATGAGCAAAATGGGTAAGGCATTAATGGGTACTGGTGAGGCATCCGGTGAAAATAGAGCAATCAAGGCTGCTGAAAACTCAATAGCGAACCCTCTTCTGGATAATTTATCAGTCCAGGATGCTAAGGGTATTCTGATGAATATTACCGGTGGCCCTGATATGACGTTGTTCGAGGTAGATGCAGCAGCGAATTGTGTGAGGGAAAAAGCTAATGAAAATGTAAATATTATTTTCGGCTCCACTTGCACTGAATCAATGAATAATGCAGTAAGAGTATCCGTCGTTGCCACCGGTATCTCTACGGAAATTGAGCACCAAAATGAGGAAGAGGATTCTACACATGATGTGGATGGTCTATCTGAATGGAAGTCACATAGATCCGATGAGCAGAGAGAAATAGAACTACTCGAAGTACCTGCGTTCATACGTAGGGTCAAGCGGAAAATCTGAGTAAGCTCTAAGCGTTATTGCTTTCCATTTCTATTGCGACACTTTTTTCAGTTTGTCCTCCTGAAATATACTTAACCAAGATAATAAAATTGCCACAGCATCTCAAATGAAGTGGAAAAAAATTGCTAAGAGAAAGTTACTATTAGTGAAGCTCATAATGGGTACCTATTTTCTCATTGTCTGCGGGACTCTTTTTAGTAGATGTATCATCAAGTTGGAGGTCAACAAAGCAAACTTCTCGAACAAAGTGGAATATCCACCAGTGCTATATGATCGAAATGGTGAAATTATCGCATTTAATCTTCCAACAGTTTCCGTGTATACGTTTGTGAAAAAATTACGTGGTGATCATTCAGAGATTTCTACAAAACTTGCTGAGGCACTTCTGAATACTTCTAGGCAAGAGCTTATGAAAAAATTTGCTTCCACTGAGGGTTTTGTGTGGCTGAAGAGGTATCTTACACCTAATGAGTTGCATAGGATTCTTCTTCTAGGTATGCCCGGACTATATTTTCGTGAGGAACACAAGAGAGTATATATTTCGAGGAATCTGTTTGCACACGTACTTGGGTATGTAGACAATGATAATCTCGGGATTGCTGGATTCGAGTATTACTTGCATTCTAAGAAGAATCCTCAGACGTATAAAGATGGTGTTCATTTAAGCTTGGATTCTCGTGTACAGGCTGTTCTGCGTTCCGCAATGCAGGAAGCAATCGAGCGTTTCGATGCAATAGGCGCTGCGGGAATCGTGATGGATGCGAATACGGGTGAAGTAATAGCACTTGTTAGTCTACCGGATTTTGATCCAAATCATGTTCAATTATCCAGGGAAGAGGAGCGATTCAATAGAGTCTCCTTGGGAAGATATGAGTTTGGTTCAATTATGAAAATTTTCACTGTTGCGTGTGCGATGGAGAATGGTGTAATTTCAGGAGAGGACACATATGATGTAGTGACTCCACTAAAGATTAGTGGTTACACTATCAAGGACCTGTACAAGGCAAGAAAGTCCATATACAACGTCGCAGAAATACTCAAGTATTCGTCTAACGTTGGAATGGCACAAATTGCAATGAAGATGGGTAGCGAAGTGCAATATAATTGCTTCCAAGAGTTAGGTTTTTTCGATGATATAAAATTCGAAATTCCAGAAAAAAGTATTCCTTCCAGACCTAAGGAGAGTCGTTTAACTTCTGTGACTCTTTCGTATGGCTATGGGTTTACTCCGACGCTTCTACATGTGATGAAAGCCACTGCAATACTCATCAATGATACGGGATGTTTACCTACCATAACCCTGCTCAAGGGAAATAAAGAAAATAATACTTGTATTCCTGTTATAAGAGAGGAGGTCCGAAAAGAAATGCGGAAGTTTATGAGAGGGGTAGTCTTAGATGGAAGCGGTAGAAGAGCGGATGCAGTAGGATATCAGGTAGGAGGCAAGACAGGGTCTTCTGAAAAGAACATCAACGGTATATATCTGAAAGATAAGAATCTTGCTTCTTTTGTTGCAGTATTTCCTATGGAGAATCCACGGTACGTGATTGGTATTAGCGTCGATGAGCCAAAATCATCTAGGGCAGTCACAGGTGGGGTTGTTTCCGCGCCGATTGCAAAAAAGGTGATCATGTATATGGCTCCGCTAATGAACATCAAACCAGTCAATGATATCAAAAGGTTGCGCAGTTAAGTTCACCCACGACTGCACATATTAGTGGTATATCTATTCGCTGTGAGATTGTTGGAGTTTCCTTATTATTTCCACGACTGAATCATCTAGTTTCCTGTTGTAAATATTTTTGGTAGTCTTTCCTTTTTGGAGGGGTATTTTTTGACAATGAAAGTAATAGTTGCTGGGCATGGTTTCAATTTAGGTTCTAGTTTGTCTGAGCATATAACTGATCATCTTTCTTCGAGTGTGGAGAAATATTTTTCTCACGCTGTCAGCGGTAGAGTCTCATTGTCCAAGGTGGGTCGTCTTTTCAGTGCCGATATCGTTGTCAATGATGGCGTACCTAATAAGCCTGTCATCAAGGCTAGTGCTGAATCCAGTGATCCATACTTAGCTGCTGATAGTGCAATCGCCCGGATTTCTGCAAAGCTGCGTCGCTATAAGCAGAAGCTAAAGGATCATAAGACCGCATCTAGATTCAATATGAAGCTCTCGCTTCATCAGCAGGATTATGAAGAGGGTGGAGTAAGGCAGTTGGTCGTGAAAGAAGAAAAAATTGAACTAAGACAGCTTTCTTTAGAGGATGCGATAATGCATATGGACTTGATATCTGCTGCAGTTTTTGTCTTTATCAACATTGAGAGCAATAGGCTCAGTATCATCCACAGGGAGGATAAGGGCGATCACATCGTGCTGCTCGACACCAACCAGACATTCAAGGAATCTGAGTCGTGATGTGTCTGTCTCTATTTCTGCAGGATCCTGAGACGCCTCTTTCCTACACTGATAGTGCATTGTTGTGGTAGCACGTACTCTAGCTCCGATATCTTCTGATTGTCTATCCTGACCGCGCCGGACTTAATTAGTTGCTTGGCCTGGCTTCTGGAGGAGGCTGCTTCTATCTGTATTAGGATCTCGATGATACTTGGATCTTTTTCAGTGTAGACCTCTGGAAGCTGGGAGAAATCATGTTTTTCAAATGCCTTGATTAGGCTTTCACTTACCTTCTTTGCCGTATCAGCGCCATGACATATTTTAGTTGCCTCTGTTGCCAGGATCTTCTTTGCTTCGTTGAGCTCTGAACCCTCCAACTTGGATAATTCTTCGACTTCTTTTTTGGAAAGCTCCGTGAAGAGGTATAGGAATTTTCTTACATCTGCGTCTTCTGTATTTCTGAAATACTGCCAGTAGTCGTGTGGTGAATACAAATCAGCATCTAGCCAGACTGCTCCAGCTTCAGTTTTGCCCATTTTCTTTCCTGAGGCAGTCATGATCAATGGCACTGTCAAGCCGAATAGCTGACTACCTTTCAATTTTTTGCTCAACTCGACGCCGTTAACTATGTTACCCCATTGATCGCTTCCGCCTATTTGAACGTTGCAACCATACAAACGATTCAGTTCAACGAAATCATAGGCTTGGAGGATCATGTAGTTAAACTCTAAGAAGCTGAGATGCGATTCCCTCTCCAATCTGCTTTTCACGCTGTCGAAGGTGAGCATCCTATTTATAGAGAAATATCTACCTATTTCACGAAGAAAGTCTATATAACTCAGGTTTTCTAACCATTCGGCATTGTTGACAAACCTCACTTCCCCAACGAGACACTTGATAATTTTACCGATTGATTCGGTATTCTTCTGTATTTCTTCCTTACTGAGCATCTGTCGCGCTTTATCCTTCCCTGATGGATCCCCAATAAGCGTCGTACCACCACCAAGTAAGATTATGACATCATGGCCATACCTCTTGATCAGCCTAAGTAACATCAGAGGCACCAAGTGTCCCAGGTGGATACTGGATGATGTACAGTCAAAGCCTAAATAGAAGACTAACTTTCCGCCTGAGGTCACGAGCTTTGATAAAGTTTCCTCATCAGTACACTGATGGAAATAGCCTCTTTCACTTATTTCAGCCAGCATCTGCATTAGTTAGAGAAGAACATGGAAAGTACTATCAACCGTGTTTTACCAGGTACTGTTGAAGGCCAAGGGATTTTATCAAAGATAGCTGATGTTCCAGCCACTCGACATGCCCTTCTTCATCTTTTAACAACGTTCTTATCAAAGAGGCGCTTCCGAAGTCTTTATGCGCTTCCAGATACGCAATGGCCTCATTGTATAAATTTACTGCGTCACATTCCAGCTTTAGATCTTTCTCAAGCATTCCTTCGACTGTTGGAGACAATGGTCCCATATCTCTGTAACTGATTTTTGGTAAACCTTTGCAATATAATATTCTATCGATTAGGGAATCTGCGTGCTGCATTTCCTCTATGGAGTGCTCTCTAAGAGCTTTGGAGAGGCTTAGAAAACCCATATCCTTGAACATCTTGGAATGAACAAAGTACTGATTGATAGCTAATAGCTCATTAGCTAAAGCTTCGTTCAGTTTCACTACTGGCGAAAAATTCATCTACAAACCCACGATACGACAACAGTACTCATTGTAATAGAAGTCTTTCTGCCTTCCTAGTATACCTTACCAGAATATCTAGCTTATCTGATCAAACCCTATGTCTCTCCTTATCCGATAGAGGCATCCGAATTTGTATCTGGCCAAACATCAGTAGAGATTTGCACTGGTTGTCTGGATAATGTAAATGTAAAGGCCTCAGATACCGTGGAAACCGGGATAATTTTAATTGCACTTTTAACAGATTTAGGGATATCAACAAGATCTTTTTCATTACTTTTCGGGATTAATACTGTTTCTATACCACCACGTACTGCGGCTAGGAGTTTCTCTTTTAATCCACCAATCTCCATTACTTTACCTCTCAAGCTTACCTCTCCTGTCATTGCGACTGTCGAGCAGACCGGTATTCCTGTCATCACTGAGACTATCGAGGTACATATAGCGACTCCTGCCGACGGACCGTCCTTTGATGTTGCGCCCTCTGGGACATGTAGATGTATATCCTTGCTTTTGAAAAACTTGGATGTAAATCCAAACTTATTACAATTGGAACAGACGAAACTATAGGCTGCCTGGATCGACTCCTGCATGACCTCACCAAGCTTACCTGTGGATCGTATTTCACCCTTTCCTGGAAGCAACACTGCCTCTATAGTGATTAGATCTCCCCCAGTTTGTGTATATGCCAGACCAGTTGTCATGCCTACTAAGTTCTGCGTCTCAGCGGTACCGAAATTATATTTTGACACACCTGCATATTTTTTCAGGTTTTTTGTCGATATATTGATACCAGATTTAACATTCTTTTCTATACTCAACTGTTTGACCGCTTTTCGCATCAAATTAGCAAGTTCCCTCTTTAGACTTCTTACCCCACTTTCTCTTGTGTACTGCCTTATTAAGGCCTTCAATGCGTCCCGAGAGATACTCCACTCACCCTTTTTCAATCCGTGTTCTTTTCTCAGTTTTGCTATCAGATAATTAGAGGCTATTTCTACCTTTTCTTCTTCGGAATAGGCTTCCAGTCTTATTATTTCGAGACGGTCTAATAGGGCTGGAATCATATTCAGGCTATTCGCAGTTGCAACGAACATGACATTACTTAAATCGTATTCGACTTCGAGATAGTGATCCACGAAGTGCGCATTTTGTTCAGGATCTAATACCTCGAGTAATGCGAACGCTGGATCGCTTCTGAAATCCATGGACATTTTATCTATTTCGTCTAACAGGAAGACTGGGTTAGAAAGCTTTGCCTTTTTCATGTGCTGAATTATTTTTCCAGGCATTGCACCTATATAGGTTCTCCTGTGGCCTTTAATTTCGGACTCATCTCTGATCCCGCCGAGCGACATTCTTACGAATGGACGTCCAGTAGCTTCAGCGATTGCCTGTGCTAGAGATGTTTTTCCGACCCCTGGTGGACCAACTAGGCATAATATTGATCCCTTTAGAGATTTTGTACGATTTTGTACTGCTAGGTATTCTATAATACGCTCTTTGACCTTTTCCATGCCGTAGTGACTAGCTTTCAGTATTGTTTCTGATGCTGAAAGATCTGCGATCATCTTCCCCTTTTTCCCCCATGGAAGGGAGATTATCCAGTCTATGTAATTCCTTACTACAGTCGCCTCTGCAGACAGTGGTACCATAGTTTTTAATTTTCTTAATTCCTTTAATACCTTTTCCTTTGCCTCTGCAGAGAGCTTTATATTGTTTACTTTTTTTTCTAAATCAGTGATCTCATCATATTCCCCACCTTCTTTTTCGTACAACTCCTTAGTGATTGTCTTGAGTTGTTCATTGAGCAAGTATACCTTGTGTGACTTTTTAATCTGGCTTTCAGTTTTTTCCTTGATCTGCTGCTTTATTTGTAACACGCCGAGCTCTTTCTCCAGGAAAACATGCACCTTTTTTACTCGCTCTCTGAGGTTTATGGTTTCCAAGATTTCCTGTTTTTCAGACAGTTTTAGACTTATACTTGCCGTAATTAGATCGACTACTCTACTAGTAGAGTCTATTTGCGATACGAGTCCAATGATTTCATCCGGTATTGTTTCACTGAGTTTGACACATTTCTCAAAATCCTGAATGATTTCCCTTCGATAAGCCTCGATATCGAGACCGGTAGTCTTATCTTCTTCTACCGCTACGATTTGCGCTTCTAGGATACCTCCATTTTTTTTGAAGGACAGCACTTTCGCGCGTGATTCAACGATTACCATGAGCTTGATACCTCCATCTTGGAGGTTGATTTTTGGTTCAGCAATCCTTGCTATGACGCCTATCTTATATAGATCTTTTCCTTCTGGTATTTCCTTTTTTGGATCTTTCTGTGCCACAAGCAAGATCTTACCAGCTCCATCAGAAGAGTCTGCAATTGCTTTATCCATAGCTTTTATAGAAGCTTTCCTTCCCACGAATATCGGAAGATAATCCCCAGGGAAAAAGATCACCTCTCTCAGAGGTAATACTGGAACAAGAAGTTCCTTAGAATCTATTTCCAGATTCACATCTTCATCAGGATCGCTGTCCATCCTGAGATCATTGCTATCTAACTCTTCTTTAGACATGACGAAATTCTACCGATCTACCTGATATATAATTGTTAAAATCTTGTATTCAAGCTCATAAGCTGTGATTATACAGTCTAATTCCTGCAATACCAGCTTTTTTATGTGGACGCTTTAGTAGCCGTATATTTGATTTTGATGTTCCACCAAGGGCAAAGATATTTATCTTACGCGTAAGATAGCAGTGTTTGATAAACCTCAGGTGACCTATTGTCTTGGTTTTAGAATCCTTGCTCGTGAAAACCGGTGAATAGAGTGCTGCATCCAAATTTGCGGACTGTATTTCAAAATTTCTCCTTAGGCTGTGGGATGCGGCGCTTACGAACCATCTTCCATGAGTTAAATTCTTCCATTTTTTCATTTTATGGAAGTCTGCGTCCCTAAGATGGATCCCTGATGCGTGAGACTCGATTGCGATTGGTAGATCACCGGCCACAACGAAAAAAAGATTGAGTCTTCTGCATTGCCTGGATAGCCAAAACGCAATATTTTTCCTATGTGGATGCTCATAGCTCCTCAGAAGGACGATACTTTCGCGAGGAAAACGATTTAAGGTATATTCTATATTTCGCAGAGCAACCTCATCAACGATGAACAGCCATCTAAACAAATGGGAATACCGTTTAAGTAGCATCAAAATGGTTTTATCACCGCCAGGATCACAATAATGATGAATGAAATAGTGACAGACTCATTTAGAAGCTTGAAAAACCCACTCGGATGATGATTTCTTCCCTCACGGAATGCGACTAGGCATCTCCAGAAAAATATGTGTAGTAAGACCAAGATACCGACGAAAATGAACTTCAGATGCAGCCACAGGCTCACAATGTGACCCGTAGCCAAAGCTAGTATTAACCCTAAGGAAAGAGATGCAACCATAGCGGGTGTCATGATGTAGTAGAACAGCCTTCGCTCCATTATACGGAGAATATGATCCACATCGCTACCAACCGATACGGTTGCATGATACACAAACAGCCTTGGAAGGTAAAAGAGCCCCACCATCCACATAGTCACGGTGATTAGGTGAAGCGCTTCGAGCCAATCAGAATCAATATACATAAGATGCTCTGGAAGAAAATTCTAAACGCTGTAATACTTGATAAACTCGATAGGTACCGGATGTTTCATTAACTCCTCTATATCTTCAGTCTTTAATGCTATATATGCATCAATCTGTGCATTTGTGAAGACGTTCCCTTCAAGTAGAAAATCTCTATTTTTATCTAACGATACCAGCGCTTCCTCCAATGATCTACATAGAGAGATGCTACCATCAGCTGACTTCTTAAGTTCTGCCGTCGCTGATTCCGGTGTGATCTTTTCGTTTATACCTGCTATCCCCGCCATGAGTAGAGCACTAGTACCAAGGTAAGGATTAGTACCTGCATCTGGGAATCTTACTTCTACCCTTTTCGCTGAAGGTTCTCCTCCAGGGGAGTGAGGAATCCTAATAGCCGCCGAGCGACTGAGTGGAGAACAATCTAAATTGCACGGTGCTTCGTATCCGGGAATAAGGCGCTTATAACTGTTTGTTAAAGGGTTGAGAATGGCGTTCAGCGCCTTGCCATATTTTATGACTCCGCCGATATAGTATGTGCATAATTCAGAGACATCACCCCTTGAGTTATCCGGCGCAAATAAGTTCCGATCACCTTTCCACAAAGAGGTATGTATATGCATCCCATTACCATTGTCGTTCTTGAACGGTTTTGGCATAAATGTCGCAGACTTACCATAAGAGCTAGCGACATTGTGTATGACATGCTTACATTTCTGCGCATTATCTGAGGTTTTTACGGCTTCCCCGTATTGGAAGCTGATTTCACACTGTGACGATGCAACTTCATGATGATGTAAAAGAGGTTTCACTTTTACCTCTTTGAGTGTTTCTAATATTTCTGCGCGTATATCATTTAGCGAATCAGAAGGCTGACTTGCTAGGTAACAGCTTTTTCTTTGGTTCCGATGACCATGGTTATTATATTCATATCTTTTTCCGGAATTGTATGAACCTTCGGCTGAATCTAACTCGAAGAAAGCCCCATTATCCCTAACAGCGAATCTCGCATCGTCCAGTACAAAGAACTCCATTTCGAAGCCAAAGTAGCTTTTATCCGCTATTCCAGTACTCCTGAGAAACTGCATAGCCTTCCTCGCTGTTGCACGCGGGTTATGATCATAAAGGTTGTTTCCGTTTGGTTCTACGACATCGCAGAGGATGCAGAGTGTGGGCTGTGCAGCAAACGGGTCCAGAAAAGAAGTTCCTGCTTCCAAATCTGGGATCAGTAACATATCAGATTTCCCCACACTGCTCCAGCCTGGAACAGATGAGCCATCAAACGAAACCCCATTTGTGAGGGTTTTTTCAGTCACGCTATCACTGTGGTGTGTAATGTGTAGAAACTTCCCCGAAACCGAAGTGAATCTAAAATCAACTAGTTTAATTTCATTTTTTGTTATGAATTCCAACAAAGAAACAACCCTGCTATCCATTATTTGTAAGAGCCGGAAAGGAATAAGTACAATTGTATTATTCGTTTACTCATTGTGCAATCTATTCCAGTTGGCTCTTTCCTAGAAATTTATCTTTACTTTTTAAAAGCGCGGAATAAGCTTTTTAGTAAAATTGTGTTTTTGAACATCATCTTTACCTTGTGTGCAGAAACTTGTATTCTAGTCGTGATTTTCTGAGAATCAGATGTTCTGATGCTAGGGCATCGAGTTTGGTGTATTCGTTTTCCAATATATGAAGTGTCCTTTTTGTGGTAATACAGATACTAGTGTCAAGGATTCGCGTTCTGTAAATAGGGGGGCCTTCATAAAAAGAAGGCGTTCCTGTGATGAGTGTGGCGCTAAATTCACAACCTTTGAGATGATTCAGTTGAGGGAGATTAAGGTTCTCAAAAAGGATGGTAGTTGCGAAAGTTTCGATAGGGAAAAAGCGATGCGCTCCATTGAGGTTGCACTGCGCAAAAGACCTGTTACAAGGGAAAGCGTCGATGCCTTAATGAATAGTGTTGTGTACAAAATCGAGCGTGTACACGATACGAAAGTCACGGCAAAGATGATAGGTGAATTAATCATGGAACAGCTTTCTATACTTGACAGGGTTGCCTTCATACGATTTGCATCAGTTTATATGAACTTCAGCGACGAGAAAGACTTCATTGAATTGATTAAGAGTATTGCTTCTGACTAAGATCCGGCAAGCCCTTCTGACACTGTTGCTGGAGTGCGGGGCAGTGTGTTCCTATGTTACTTGGACTGAAGGCATACCGCGGTCTTGAGCTCTTGGTGCTATAGCAGCACTATCCGAAGAATGAGATCTGTGGTTACCACCGCATGACGTAGTAGGATAATCTGCAGTACCTAAGCCTAATCCCTGGAACGGTAATTACAGAAACATTATTCTTGTTTGGCCGTTATCCTGTATTTCCATGCTGAGACAGGGGCCAGAGAACTGGTCCCTGAGCTTCTATATTTCTGGTGGAAGTGCTAGGCTATACTAAGGAAAGATCTAAAGGAAAGATCTAAAAAGCTGCAGAATGAGTCGCCTGTATTCGTACCGGCTGAGTAGTAGCTTGCTCAATCTTGTTCAGATCCTGTCTTTCTAGGTACAGCACAGCCGCAAAGTTATCAGATGCTTCTTGAGTTGCTCCAAAAATTTCTTCACAAATCAGCTCGAGCTTCTTACAAGTTTGTTTCCATGTCTCTGGAGTGTGGGCATAGCCAAAACTTGCATCTAGACTCCTAAGCTCCCTGATTGGTGGCAATACCTTACTAAGTAGTATATCATAACCATCACGTATGAATATGTTGGATATATTCCGATATTTATTTGTTTTCTCAATGTTGCCTTCAGTGGAAGCTTTAATTGGGTCTGCAGTAAAATTAAGAGCGTGATCTGATGTGCTGTGGTTACTACTATTTGCATAGCGCTTAGCAAAATTCAATATTTCCTTAATCCTCAGATAGTCTTCCCTGGACGGGTATCCGTTCTTGAGATCATCCTTGAGAGGGAATGCCATTTCATGAATATAATTCAAGTCACTATACAGTTTTAGAGATTCCTTGGTTTCAGATGGGAGAGATTGAAGCCTTTCAGTAGAAAACTGTTGATTGTGCAGTTCTAGCTCCTCAAGCAAGTATTGCACTTCGAAGGTCGATACAAAACGCTTTGCCTCTTTTATTATCTGCTCTTTGACAGCTTGAAGCTTTTCAGGGGGGCACTCTAAACCCAGCCTTAAGACCTCATCGATCGAGGATTGCAATTTTGAGGGCAACACAAAATCTTTTGCCTTGTTTATTGTGCATTGTTTATACAAACAGAACAAAACAACTGCCAGTATGACAAAAGCAACCGCAGCAAGTACAGCGATTATTAATTTAGCCATAAAATCTCGAACAATCTGATAACTTATACATATATTATACTATATATAACATGCTAAATATAGTAAGCACTATTGCTACTTAATCAATAATGAAAATCTACTCCATACTTAATATAGTTAAGTAGACCTAATACAGAATATTCATTGAGGAAGTGTCTAGATGGAGTACTTCACTTTCACTAGGGCGCTTGTGATGACCTAAGGCTACATTTTGGTGATGCTGGGCGTCATTCTTGTATTAGTTCTAGCAAGAACCGCGATTTTGAAGTATTCTGCCAGCAATTTTTCATTAATCTACGGCGTGCGTTCGTGATAGTTAGAAACTTCTTTGCTCTGGTTATTCCGACGTATGCTAATCGCCTTTCTTCTTCAATTTGGTCAGCGCTGTATAGAGATCTTGCGTGCGGAAATGTTCCATCTTCCCAGCCGGGGAGGAAAACTTGTTCGAATTCTAGTCCTTTGGATGCGTGCAACGTCATTATATTGATCGCGTTGCTGTTGTACAGCTGTGAATCATTATCTGTTAGCAAAGATACATGTTGAAGAAAGTCTATGGCATTATCGAATTCCTGAACGACACGGAAAATCTCATCGATGTTTTCTAATCTGGATTCATCTTGTTCCCTCAATGCAGAAATGTATCCAGATTCGATCGTGATTTTTTTTAAAAAGTCATGGAGGCTGTAATTCACTGATTCCAACTGCCATTTTTTCACTTTTTCTATGAAGTCAGGGAGGATTTTTCCCTTTAGAGTGCCATCCTCTGAAAGTCTTATGGAGGCTTCGAACATAGAGCAGCCATTCTCGAGAGAGAAGTTATATATCTTATTCAGGGAGGCAGTCCCCAATCCTCTCTTAGGCGAATTGATGATCCGTTCGAACGCCAAATTATCGCTGGGATTAGTGACAAATCTCAGGTAAGCGATAATATCCTTTACTTCCTTCCTATCATAGAATCTCAGTCCACCTATTACTTTGTACGGTAGTTGCTGTGAAATAGCTGCTTCCTCAAAGGCTCTTGTTTGAAATCCTGCTCTTACAAGAATAGCGGTGTCACTGTAATCGCAGACTGATGCTCTTTCCTTAATCATTCTCACAATAGCCCTTGCTTCCTGCTCACTATCAATGTATGTCAGAATTTGGATTTCCTCACCCCCTGGTTCCGCTGTCCATAGTTTTTTTGTCAGGCGTGCCTGATTGTTCCTGATGACGTTATGTGCAGCTGATAATATTTTATTCGTCGAACGATAATTTTGCTCAAGTTTAATTACTTTTGCTCCATCAAAGTCCTGGGAGAATCTCAGAATATTTCCAACTTCTGCGCCTCGCCATCCATAAATCGATTGATCATCATCTCCGACACAGCAGATATTAGAGTGTTTTTGCGCAAGTAACCTGAGCCATAAATACTGGCAGAGGTTTGTATCTTGATATTCATCCACCATGATGTACTTAAACTTTTCTCTATACCTTTCGAGGACTTCTGCATCCTTCTTAAAAAGGCTAACGTTGTGCATCAATAGATCACCAAAATCCATACTGTTGTTCTCCTTCAAACGCTCCTGGTAGAGTTCGTATATGCAGAGCGCCTGCTTCTCGAACCATGTATTCGCTGCATTGTTATATTTTACTCTTCCTGGAGTGAATGCTTTATCTTTCCAGTTGGAGATGATGGTCAAGTATTTCTTTATCAGTGACTTGTCAGTCTCTATCTGTACTTCCTTTGCAATTTTCTGGAGCATTCTCATTTGATCGTCAGTATCCAGGATTGTAAAATCTGGTCTGAACCCTATTTTCTCTGCTTCTATGCGTAATATTTTTGCTGCTATTGCGTGGAATGTCCCAATCCAATTAAATTGCGCTTCCCCAACGATTTCTGTGATCCGATGCATCATTTCCTTTGCTGCCTTATTGGCAAACGTGACAGCCATAATCTGATTCGGGTATGCATAACCCTCTTTGATGAGATTAGCTATCCTATGTACTAGTGTTTTTGTTTTTCCTGTTCCAGCGCCTGCCAGTATGAGTAGGGGGCCATTAATTGTTTCTATAGCAAGTCTTTGCTCGTTGTTCAGGCTCATAAAAGTCAATAGTACGGACCATCAATCCTATCACATATTCCCCTTTTCTACATGGCAAGGGATGGAGTTCGTGATCCCCGGTATAGAGCGTGACTCTGCTTCCTTGAAAAATGAATGATTGTTTCGGCGTGCTAGATATGTAGCAACTTCCGTTATACTAGATATGTGGTACCTTCCTGAATGCATTGAAAAAGTTTTCCAGCAGTATGTGGGAAAGTTTTTCTAGATTCATGTCTCTGAGTGAGCTCAAGTATCGCAATACGTGGAGGACATGAACCGGATAATTTCTCTGTCCTCTGACTGGAACTGGTGCGAGATAAGGCGCATCTGTTTCTATAAGTATTCTATTGAGGGGAGTTTCTCGTGCGATCTGTTGTATTTCCAGAGCATTCTTGAAAGTAAGTATTCCTGAAAAGGAGAGGTACCAAGAATTCCTCACTGCTGCTTCGAAAAGTTCTCTGGAGGATGCAAAACTATGCAGGATCACTGGAATTCCTGAATCTTTACTTTCTGTTTCCAGGATTTTAATTGTGTCTGCCTCAGCATTTCTTGAGTGCACTATAATCGGAAGATTGAGATCTGTTGCTGCTTTGATATGTTCAATGAACGATATGCGTTGATCTTCCTTTGCCGTGTGGTTGTAGTAATAATCTAATCCTGTTTCTCCTACACTGATCACTTTTGGATGAGCTGCTAGATTTATAATATCCTGGTATGCTTGTCTCCCTGCATCAACGTGATTCGGGTGGACACCAATGGAACAATAAACATCTGAAAATCTTTCACAAGTAGCTATTAGTTCTTCATACTCGGAGAGGCGCGTAGCTATCGTATGTAGAATCTTCACGCCATTGCTCTGTGCATCAGCGACGATACCTTCTAATTCATCTTCTTGGTAAAAAATGAGATGGCAATGAGAGTCAAAAATCATGCTGAACAACTCGAAAAATATAACCTACGCTGCAAGATCGAACTCACCTCTCTAAAAAATCACAGCATACGGCGGCGATCGCCGCCGGACTCAGAAATCCAATAGATACTCAGACTTTCTGGTAAGAGTATCAAATTAATCCTTTTGGCTTTCCGTGTACTTCTGAGCAAAGTTTATAGGAGCAAGCATCAAAGGTGGAAATCCGGCATCAGTAGTAGCCGTCGCAATGATCCTTCTCGCAAACGGGAACAGCAACGTAGGTGCCTCTACTAACAAGGCCTGTTTCAACTGATCCTGTGTTAGATTCCTTATTGTGAAGACCCCACAATACTTCAATTTGCAGACGAAGGCGATGTGCTTTCCATCAGGTGAATTCTCATCTGAGATTCGAGCCTCTGTTTTGATATCTAACAATACTTCGTATATACCGTTCTGCTCATCTATGATTCTGCTATCTATGTTGCACTGTACATCAACCTCAGGGGGATTCTTCATTATACTGAAAACCTCAGGTGAATTCGGGGTGTCAAGACTGATGGACTTCATGAATTGACCTTCAGGACGTGCCATTGGGAGATCAGCTTCATTGTTGTCGGAACTGTTGTCTACAGAACTCGAATCGTAATTATTGATATTCTCTTCGTTGAGCATTTTTGTATTCTTTACAAATATAGGTAATACTGTGAGAATAGGTTAGAGTACCTATGGGATTTTGTCTAGCTTTCTACGGGTGCAGAGTCTCCTGGGAAAGAAAGTTGTCTCGTGTTTGTTGTTGGATTTTTGTTGAACGGGTTTCTCCGCGTTTTATGGAAGTAATTGTGTATGCTATATTAGCGTTCTTCATTTTTAGCAGATTGTATGTGTCTCTTGGTAGGGTGTCGGTCGAGCGGGAAATGAAGTTCAGAGCTGCTGAGATAAGGGAGATTCTAGATCAAAAGGCGAAGTCAATTGATCAGCTTATGTATGTGGAGAAAGAGAATCTCTCAGAGATCCTTTCCGCGAAGAAAGAAATTGAATCCTCAGGTAAGAGTTTCTCCACTGATCAGTTTATGGAAGGGGCAGAGCGCGCATTTGAGTTGTTTATCAGTGCTTTTGCTTCATGTGATTTGAAGATTCTAGCAAGACTTCTCTCGAAAGATGCTTTTGCGATCGTCTCTAGGAAGATAAATGAAAGGAAGTCGCGGGGAAATACTTTAGAAAGGACTCTCGTCGCTTTGCAGTCCAAGAGTTTGCTTAAGCTGAATGTAGCCAAGGGTATGATATACGCAACGGTGAAATTCGTATCTGAACAGATTAGTCTTATGCGCGATGAAGCTGGCTCTATTGTCTCCGGAGATAAGGATACAATAGAGGTAATAGAGGATCTATGGGTGTTCGAGCGTTGCTTATCGTCTGCATCTAATTCTTGGACTGTGTCTCAGCTTTCGTGAAAGAATAGCGATAGTTGCTGGGCGGATTGCCAGATCGGTGTCTGTCTTGTTCTCCTCTGAGCGCCGTGTTGGATACATGCTCTAAGAACATTATTGCGCGAGTGATTGCTTCAGAGAGACCGATCGTACATTGTCTATTAAATTGTTTGATCGTATAGAGATAGTGCGCATATTTGTCCTGGTGTGAGCTCTTCAATTCTCATACTTGGATTTGCACCTATACTTTCCAGGGCTACATGAAGTTGCTTTTGACCTCCAAAAATGCCTTGCAGAGTTGTATTCATTGTTTTCCTCCTGTGTGCGAAGCCGTGTCTTAATATTGTATCGAGCCTGATTTTCTTATACTGCCACTTTGGGATCTCCAAAGGCGTGATCTTCAAAACTGATGACAGTATTTTTGGAGGAGGTGTAAAAACCTCAGGTTGGAGAATAAATTGTGGCTCCAGCTTGCACCTAATCTGTATCAGAACCGATAAGGCCCCGTAATTTTTATTTCTAGGTTCCGCACAAATGCGATCAGCGACCTCTTTTTGAAACATAAGTATCATTTCCTGAATGAGATTCGATTCTTCCAGCCAGTTGAGTAACAATCGCGTTGCAATGTTGTACGGAAGATTTGCAATAATTATAACTTTTTCCCCTTTGTAAACCCGCTCTAATGGAATAGAAAGTGCATCACCAATAATGAATTGATAATTCTCGTATTGTCTTTCGAGCGATAAATGTTCTTTCTCAAATCGCTGATCCTTCTCAATCGATGTCAAAAGCGAAGGATCAGTTGCAAGAATTTCTTTCGTTAACGTGCCGATTCCAGGCCCTATTTCTACTATGTGTTTCCCCTTCGTCTGTGTCGCGGCGCCAATGATCTTGCCTAATACTACTCGATCGTAGATGAAATGTTGCCCCAGCGACTTGTTATAGTAAATTTTTCCCACGAAAAGCTTTCAACCTCAAATTTTACCTGTGATTTGTCCCCGAAAGTAGACGTTGATTGTGTTTCGCACTGCCGATTCTATTGAAAACACAATCTTATTATCACAAATCTTTGTATAAATCATTCTAATTTGAGGATTTGTATTGTTTCTTGTTATCATTCCGCGACGATTTGT